>NZ_CP061286.1:1687220-1971864 GCF_018687095.1 Polynucleobacter sp. MWH-UH25E
CATAATACACCAGCGGTACTAGCTTGGCTACCAGCATCAACGCTAATGGTGTAACCAACGCTATTGGTTTCATCGGAGATGATTGCATCATGGGTGCTTGTTGGCGCTAAGCTGACCACCACATGGTCATCGGCAATTGTAACGCCTAAAGTATCAGTACCAACTGAAAAAGCAGTTGTCCCACCAACACCGCTACCAGTCAATGTGGTGATATCAGCATAGCCTCCTGAGAATCCAGAGGTTTGATCCCATGCATGGAATGTGAGAGTAGATTGCTCACCATGTGCCGCAGGCTCAGACCCAGGAACGTAATAAAGTTTGGTTGACGCATTATCGGCCAGCAACAAGGTATGGTTGTTACCAATTTGAGTGTTGTCAATTGCTGTCCAGTGATTTCCGCCATCGGTTGTGTAGTACCAAGTACCATTCGCAGTATCGGCAATTCCAGAAATGGCGATGCCTTTTACCGCACCATGATCAACATCCGCTGCCTGTGCTGTAAATGTACTAATCGAGTAACCATCGTTGACGCCAGGGAGTGCAACTTCATCATCAAGGTTATAGGAAGGAGAGGATGCAGTCAGTGTTGGGGCATCGTTTGTACCCGTAATGGTGACTGTGACAGGCTCAACA
The DNA here is from genome assembly GCF_018687095.1 of Polynucleobacter sp. MWH-UH25E. Lineage (NCBI taxonomy): Bacteria > Pseudomonadati > Pseudomonadota > Betaproteobacteria > Burkholderiales > Burkholderiaceae > Polynucleobacter > Polynucleobacter sp. MWH-UH25E. The sequence continues at coordinate 1,687,854 of NZ_CP061286.1, forward strand.
GTAGATGCACCATTGTTATCCGTAATGGTTACGTTGTAGGTAACGGTTAATTGATCGCCTGCTGCCAAAAAGGCAAATGCTTTGTCAGGTGCATTAAAGTTCCAAGCGACAGTGCCCGTGCCATTGCCCGTGCTGTCATGACTTTGCGTGCTATCCAACTTGCCGGCATTAGCAAGAATGGTTTGCAGCGCAGTTGCGTCGCCAGAAGAAATCCCGCTAGTAATATCGTTGTGATTACTATCCGTTAAGGTAAATGGGGTTGCCCTGATAGATGCCGAGTGCGTATTGGATAAATCAAAATCACTAAAGGTTATGTGACCAGCCGCTTGATCAATCACTGCGGTATTGGGATCAACAACTTCCGTAAAACCTACATTTGTTACATGACTAATGGGATCAATCCCATGAGAGGTGCTATTGCCAGCTTCGGTATTACTGATGCTACCGCCAGTAATCAAAGGCTTGTCATTAGTACCGAAAATAGTAACAGTGACATTAGTTGATGCAGTACCGCCATTACCATCATCAACCTGAACGGTATAAGTCAGGTTTAACTTTTCACCTTGCGCTAGGAAAGCGAATTTATTGTCTTCAACGGAAAAATTCCAGGCGATTTTTCCAATGCCATCACCCCCTGAATTACTCACAATACTATCAACAGAAGGTGTGCTTGCAGTAGTAAATGCAGCAGTCAAAGCAGACTTGAGATTAGCTTGCTCAATTGGAGTAAGACTCGTTAAGGCAACAGCCTGATTGCTTGCATCGGTATAAGTGATATAACCCGATTGCAGATCATTGCTTGAACTCAATGGGCCATTCGTAACCGAGACGGTGTGCACATTGAGCACATCTGGATCGGCAAAATTAATAATGCCCGTCGCAATATCGGATACACCGTTCACTGGCTGTCCAGACTGAACCAATTCTGTGAATGTAGCATTGGATACGTAACTGGTGGGGTCCACAGAGACTGAGGTTGGCAAAACAGCAGTAATACTCGCCCCTGTGATAACAGGGAGATCGTTCGTACCAGTGATGACAATCGAGAATTGTTGGGTAGCTGAACTTAAGCCAGAGCCCGTATTCGAGATAGTAACGTTGTAGGTAACCGTTAATGTTTGGCCAACAGATAGCGCATCAAACGTTTTGTCAGGAACCGTAAATAACAAAGGCAATGTCTTGAGGTAGCCCTGCAGACCAGTGCCTGGATCGGTAGTAATGACACTCGAATAGTTTTGTGGATCAATCGAAAATACTTGGGTGATGTTTCCAGTATTGTTGGGGTCAGGAGATAAGGCGGTGCTAAGTGCAGTCAGCTGCAATTCTGATAAGGCACTGCCACCAACGTCGCTAGCAACTAAATTATTCAGAGAGATCGAAACCAGTTGCGTATTAATTGGATTGGGATCAAAGAACTGAATTTGCGCTACATCTCCAGTAGGTAGGCCAGTTGCAGGATTAGTGCTCGATGCGCTTGATAGATTGGTGCCACCAAGAATCTCTACGACATTGGTAGAAATTGAACTCAACAACGAGGGTGATGCCGCAACTTCAGGTCCACCAGATGAGGTATTTAAGGGATTTGCAGGTACTGGCGGCCCGCTTCCACCACCGCCACCAAGGGTTACGGTATCAACTGTTGTTGTTGGAGGGGTTGTCGTTGTTGGAGCAGTAGTCGGCGCTGTTGTTGGGGCGGGAGAACCACCATCGCCGGTAGGGGCCGACGTCGTTGTTCCTGATGTAGTACCAGTGCCAGCTGTAACAGGGGATGCGCCAGTTGTAACGGGAGTTCCGGGTGCCCCGGGAGGTGCAATAGCAACCCCAGCTGCGGCTTGTGCAGTTGCGGCCTGCCCTACAGGCCCAATGGTCCCACCACCCTGCTGACCTTGACCGCCACCATCAATGTTGGCCGTACCTACACCAGCAAAAGCAGTGACTGTAAGACCAGCGCCGTTGTAATTAGCTCCATTTCCAGCGATACGTCCCAGAGCATCTGTACCGCCCCCCGTGTAACCCCCACCTAGGGAAGTGTTAGCACTTGTGCCAAGAGCTGAATTCGCACCTACGGCATTTTGATTGGCAACATTATTATTTGGGTTGGTGGTGCTATTGAGAAGACTGGGGCCATCTTGTGGGCCAACATTATTCGTTGAAACAGGAGCATCTGCCCTCGCTTGCGTTGGCGCCTCAGGACCAGCCTGTTGCAACGATGTAATGTTATCTAGATGTTGCGCATCAAACGTTTGTTGTGTTGATGAGGTATTTGCATCTGCCATGGCGTCTTCTCGTATTTCTATAGAAATTGACAAGGAAAAAACCCTTGTTTACGCCTTGACTGTATGCTTGCGAGTTATAGCTTACAACACTGATATTTGTTCTATAACTATAGTTGTATAATTTTGATGGATTTTGTTAGATTGGTATCAGCGTTTGAACACCGCCACCCCCTGCACCACATTGTTACCGGTATTAAAGTTATAGGACATACCAGCAGCTTGGGCAGGCGTCAAAGAAGGATTGACCGCTCCCCCTCCGTAAAACGTGATATTACCGCTTCCAGCACATCCTGCAGCGCACAAATTGAGACTCCCTGCAGTCTTCATAACATTGGTAGAAATCGTATTTGAGGCGGCGCTGGGACTCAACCCGCCCGAAAACGTCATGTTATAGATGCCATAGCCAGACGATTGGGTATTAAACATGCCCAAATTACCACTTAACTGAGCACTTGCAAAATTTGCAGTCATTGAACCGCTAGTTACCGACCAAGTACCTTGGGAGGCTCCGACAGGAGTTGGCGTGGTTGCGGCCAACAACGCAAAATTGAGTACTGAACCATTCACTACAAATTGATTAAGATTGGCAGTACTAGTTCTATCGCCAACAATGTAATGAAAGCCATTGCCAGCTGGAATCGTTACAGGGCCACCACTGTTATAGCCAGCAATTTGTAGAATATCGCCATTGGCCCAACGACCCCAGGAAACCACATTATTCAAATTGCCGCCCTCAATCTGTTGAGCGGTTCCAATGGCATAGGTTACCGGTATGTTGGTACCCGTAACATGATAAACATTTGGATCTAGCCCAATCTGAGTCATGTAAGCCGTTTGACCAGAAGTGGCTGATGGCGTGACTGCCATGGCATTGAGGGTTACACCGCCACTGACTGGATTTGAATCAGGCAGGATATTGTGGGGAGGCAGCCCATCACTGCCTAGGGTTCCCGCGGGATATGTTTCCGCCTTTTGCAAGTAAAAGGCATAGCCTGCATTGGCTTGCACAGGGAGGCCATTTCCTAATCCAGGGTCGTTATAGAGCTGGGACGGTACAAAAGCATTAGTGCTGGCAGCAAGTGCTGGCGGCTGGGTCACTGTCACCCCAGTTACATTGGGCAGCGCGCTTGTTGCTACTGGCACCTGTGCGTCGGCGGATTTTGATGGTGCACTAACTGCAACTGCTAAGGAAGGGATTTCTGTGACGGCATCGCTACGGCCTTTTGGCTTGGCAGACTTTTGTCCTGTTAATGGGTCTGGCAAGAAATTGGGTGGGGCAATAATGAACTGGGGCTTGGTGTCTTTGTCAGAAACATACAGGTACTGATTAACGCCTACCGCCTCAACGGATACCTGGTTCTTAACCACAATCTTGCCCTCAAATACACCAGCATATAAACCATCTTTGACTGGGGTTTTATCGGGATTAAAACAGTTGCCCTCGCACACATTGATGTTAAATCCAGTTCCTCGGATACCAACGGTAGCCACTACCGCATTAATTTGCAGATTGTCTTTATTTTCACGGCCAATAGCACCTGTAACTGCCCTCACCCCGCCCTTTACCAAGCTTAATTCAGCTTTTTCAGAGCCATCAGTCTTGCCATTGAAGTTGTATTGATTAATCTTAAATTCAGATTGCGCACGCAATGCAATCACAGCGCCATCGCTCATGCGTAGTTGAGCATTACTCGCGATACCCGTAACAACAGCATCGCCCGCCAAAATATCGGCACCTTTCGCCAATGCGATTGCTTGTCCACCACGCATAGCCTTGACATCTCCAATTGCCATCAACACTTTGCCCGCAGCGGCTGGGGTTTGAGCCTGAGCGTTACCAAGATGGATCATGGCAATAAGCAAGAGCAACACTATGCCAAGCATGCGAGTCTGATGCAATTTGAAGTAGACGGAAATTCGAGTCATAGCAACCCCCGCAACGCTGTGAAGTAGGTGGGCAGTGCGCATGAAAGACAAGGCGTTCATTTAGTTTGAGTCCCAAGCATATCGTAATTTAATCGCACCTGTCCACTGTTCGTATCCATACAAAACAAGATTCGATTGGTTGTTGTAGTAGGTAAACTCCATTCGAGCAGATAACTCTTTAGTCAATTTGTATTGCAATACGGCGTTACCAGAATACAAATTATCTTTACGTGCAGCTTGGTAAAGCAGATCATTAGCATCGTATTTACTTTGCGCATAGCCAGCCCCTAAGGTGATACCAAATTTATCGGTTGGCAAAAAGCTAGCTTGCAAGGTTGCGCCATTAATTTTTCTGCCTAAGTCGGGGCGATTGCTCGTATCGGTTTGGTGTGATGTACTCAGAGCCGCATCCAATACAGGCTTCCACTTGACCGTAGGAAATGCCTTGCGATAGCCTGCGGTGACAATATTGAGGTTTGAGTTATAAGCATTAAATTGGCTTGGGTACTGCAATACGGTACTGCCGACTGCCAGCATAGCTGACTGCGTATCAGTGAGCTGACGTACATACTCACCGCCTGCGCCATAGGTATTAGGCACCGGCACCTGATCAATCTGCGCAATACTGCCAAAGCCTGCAATTTTGTAAGTATTCGGTCCGTCAGTAATTTTGACACCAGTAGTGGCGTTCGTAACGTTTAAGTTATAACCATTGACCTGCGAATAGCGCTGTGCACTGGTATTGGCATTCGCAAATACACTCACATCGGAAGTGATCGGCATGGCAAAATTTGCCCCGATACTGTCATAGCCAAATACCGATTTTTGCGGGAGCGAGCTCGCACCTAGGGTAATGGGGCCGATATAAGGCAGAATAATGTTATTGACTGCAGTGGCAGCGTTGACATTATTGTTGTAACCCATACCCAGCTCTACATAAAAGCCATACGTGGCCTTATACATCCCCTCTTTAGCCTTAATGTCATCTAAGTACACGTTAATAGTTGACACTACTCCAGCTGGCGGTTGATTTTTCTTAACCGCTAAAAACTCATCTTTTGCTCGCAGATACTCGCCTTGCGCATAGTAAGCTCGCGCCAATTCCAAACGAACCAAGTCGTTATTGGGGTCATTCAGCAGTACACGTTCTAGCGATAGTACGCCCATAGAAACATGTCCTGTTTCAGTCGCAGCAACCCCATAGAAATAATCAAAGAGTGGATCGCCCATGAGCTCGGGATGCTTTGATCCAAGAGCATAGGCCTCGGCGGATTTTTTTTGCTCAATGAGCACTTTCATCTCATCAGCAACATCAGCGTTACTAGTCGTGCCGATGATCGCGGTCGCCAAAATGGCGCCGTACATCGAGGGTTTCATGAGTGGTATAGAAATATTTAAAGCCGCATTAAACCCATCCCTCATGCAGTGATAGCCAGTCACGACTACCTTACGCAAATCCTCACCAAGTTGATTGAAGCACATAAAGGTAAGTCGGATAACGAAAATGATGACATTCACTGGAATCGAGAAAAGATTAAGCGTGACCTTACCCAAATAAACCAAACCATCATCGAACAATTTGCAGATTACCAATGTGATTCGCACAATTTTGCTAGTTTCTCTTAACCAAATTTCCTGACTTCGTACACAAAGGGCATATGCATTTTGGTACGCAAAAGGATACGCAAAGGCCTTGAATTTTTTGGCACATTCAGACAGTAGGCTAATGAGTAAATTAAAACTGAGCACTAAGCCTGTCAAAACGCTCAAGCTAATAATGCAAAGTGCGTAGTCTAACTTTTTAACGCAGTGCTTCACCAAGCCATTCGCCGTGGTCTGCAGATGTGTAAGAGATGACCGTAATTGACTGAACATGATTTAGTTTAAAAAGGGGTCTCTCAACACTTGTTTATAACAATTGATAAAAGCAGTATGCTTTTGATCAAACTCTGCGCAACGGGAGGCAACTTTGAGAGAGCGGCGATGCAGTTCATCCTTGTCCATGTGATAAGGCCCCTGCAACTTCTCAAACTGTTGCGCCCTTGCATCTAAGTAGTTTTGCTCAAAACCACTGAGCCCATAAAAGGTAATTTCTTCGGTGCTGAGACGATAAACCCCTTTGAATTGGTGGGATTGCATCGCCTGAAATAAATCTGGTGGCATTCCCATCTGCGCAAAATAAACAGGCACGGCTTTCTCAAAGCGCTCTAGCATTTCTCTTGCTTGTGGATTGGTTTTAACATCAATCTCCTCCAAGATTTTTGCATTAGCATCGCTTTTCGTAATGCGGCCGCGATGTATGCCAACCGTGTATGCAGGTGCAGCCCTAACCACGCCGCTAGCTAAAACAAAAATACACGCACTGGCACATTGCCCGGTGACAAACACATGGGCTTTATTAGCTCGCAGAATTTCACCAATCTTCATGGCAGCAATGCCATCGCCGCCTGGCGAATCTAACAACACAATCAATCCTGCTGGAATGGGGTCGCTATTAACACTACCAATAGAAGTGCGAATGGATTCCAAAACTTTTTTGGAGATTTGACCTTTGATGGCCATCACCACTACTCTACCCTCTGGCTTAGATTCGGATTTTTCCTCGCTCACGGCATTTGCAAGAGGGGGTCTAGCAGTGACTCCCTTATCCATGTTTACAGTAGGACTTGGAGAGATCGTCTGCAATGAAACTGTCAAGGCAGATGTTCGAACAGAAGCATGAGCAACTACAGAGAGCAGGCTTGCTATCAAAAAGGTTAGTAGCAAGGTAAATCTCATGAGGCAGTCTCCGAATTGGAGATTGCAATACTCAACTGCTTAATCGCCTGTGCGGTACTTAAATCGCGAAACTCAAAGCCCCCTCCCTGGCTAGCGCAAATCAATCCGGAGCTTGTCAGCTCTTGAATGCACGCTTGAACTTTATGATGTGGCTCATTCATTTGACTCAGAATAGTCAGCATCGGCGTTTCAAGATCACTCGCCGCTCGAATTACCAGCTCTCGAGATAATGAATTGAGGCCATCTAGCAAAGCACGAAAATCGACTTGTATTCCCTCGGGCAATTGATCAAGTCTTGGCATTTGTAAATTAAATACTCGTGAAAACGGCGCTATATTGGGTTTTGGCCCCAATATACGAACACTAATCTGTGCCGACCCTTGATCTTGCATATTCGCGGCAACAATCATGATTTGACGTGAGGCTAAACGATCGATTCCCGCTTCACCAATCACCGACTTAAATACATCTAGGGCCTTCATGCCATAGACCAAAACCGCTAGGGGGCTCGCTTTTGAAATCTCGGCCAATAAACCAGCAATTCTTTCGCCTTGTGAGGGATAAATCTTTTCTGAGAGTGAGAGGAGCTCGCTAAACTGCATTTCGATCTGAGAAGTAAAGCTGGCTAATGCCCGATCCCGACGATGAGAACCTGGGGTTCTCAATTTCAGAATTTGAAAGTTCTTTTTGACAACCACACTCGCGACAGAATCAATTAGCAGTGTTGCGGCTGCAGGAGGCCAAGACTCGACCGAGATCCATTGTGCCAAGCCACTGTTAATAGCTTCAAAGGCATTGTCCAAGAACGGTAATCCGCCCCATTTAGCAGCCGAGTCATACAGCATTGATCTGTTTTGCCCAACCACCACAATTGGGCCAACATCCTTGACCACCAATTTTTTATTGCCCTCTTTGGATTTGATTTCCATCCAAGCACCACTCATCGGGGCGATTTTTTTTGTTAATAGATCAGATAGTGGCATTTTTAAAGCCATGGCGTGATGCGCCAAGGTTTCTGCTTTACGAAAGGCTTCAGCACCATAGAGTTCAGTTGCCCTTTCAGAAACTACCTCGGTGTGTGATGCAAGTCCAATCCCAAGTAAGGCCATAGGAGGATTTTTTTTACTGACTTGACTGACACTGGTTTTTTGATAGTGTTCTGCCCAAGACTGCAAATACTGAGCCAAGAAAACCGCTCGGTCGGCGTCATCCAGATGGGCATAAGGATGCCCAAACCAAATTACCGATCCTCCGCCAGGCAGAAAGCTCGCTTGCCCATCCAATGCGCCTGCTAATTTTTCGATCGTTTCTCGCAGTGATTTGAGAAATTGATCGCGCATGGAAATCGCACTGGGCTTCAGTTCGCCAAGCTCAGCAATCGATACCGCTACAGCCGAAACTAAGCGCCAAGAATAACCTTCATCTGCTTTTGCAGTGGTCTTGGTTGCACTCTTTCCAGCTCTTGCTTTGGTGTTGCCGCGTTTAGTAGTATTTTCAAGTACATTTGGCTTAAAAATCTGAGAAGCTGCAATCACTGCCTTAGCACGACTATTAACCCCCAATTTTCTGAAGAGCACAAACAAGTGTTGCTTGACCGTGCCTGACTCAATCTTCAGTTCCTCGGCGATTTCTTTATTGCTTTTTCCTTCGACCAATAAATCGAGCAGCTCGCGCTGACGAGCAGACAAAGAAAGGCCTTGAGAGGCCTCTCTTTTAATCGTTGTTGAGGCGACGGTTTGCGTCCTCATCATATGCTCTTAATCAGCGTTTACCAAATCAACGTTCCCGCATACCCTGCTTAAATGCAACGTAGATTGGACGCAACAAGTAACGCAATACAGACTGACGATCTGTCATGATGTCAGCTTGCACAGTCATACCCGGATCAATACGCTTATTCATATCATCGCCCACATAACTTTGAGGAAGACTAACAATCACTTTGAAATAAGGCTGTTGTTTCTCATCCAAAGTACTAAATGAGGAAACCATAGACACCTTACCCTCGATCGTGCCGTAGCGCATAAAGTCAAACGTGCCGATCTTGAGGCGCACTGGTTGACCCACTTTCACAAAGCCAATGTCAGTGGGAAGCACGCGAACCTCGGCATGCATTTTTCCATCCAATGGAATCACGTTCATCAGGGTTGCGCCTGGAGGAATGACGCCACCAATCGTACGGAACTTGAGATCCTGCACCACACCATCAACCGGAGATAGAACATCTACCCGAGTTAAGCGGTCTTGCAACTTTGTCATTTGCTCTTCGGTTTGGGCCAGTTCATTCGCGGCTGCATTGAGCTCATCCATATTGGTACGGCGATACCGCAGCAACTCGGCTTGAGCGCCACTTAGGTTGCGCTGAGCATCCAATGCTTGAACCCGGGTATTGAGTTTTTCTTTCGCCAAATCACCACGAATAGCACTCACCTCAGAAAAGATCTTGATTTCATTTTGCAACTGGGTGAGCTGATCTTTTTGAGTTTTTAGGGTGAATTCTTGTTCAGTCACCAGTTGCTTATATTCATCGGGCACTTTTGAGAAATCAGCAGGTCGATCGCCTAGCAATGCACGCAAACGTTCTACCCGAGTAAAAAGACCCCAATACTTTGCCGCAAGGGTTTGGTACTCGGCACCAGCTTCAGTGGAATTGAGGCGCATCAGCACTTGTCCCTCATGCACCGATTGACCATCAACCACATCAATGGTGGCAATTCTTCCGCCGTCAACGTGCTGAATGACTTTAACCGCCTGAATCGGCATGATTTGCCCTGGAGCAATCGCCACCACATCCAAAGTGGCAAAAATGGCCCACAGGAAAAAGATGCCCAAGGCATAGCAAACCAACTTCACCGTGGTTTTCATATAGGCGGGTGGCGCTGCCTCTTCAAGCAAGATTGCCTTAGCAACATAATTATCGGTGCGATCACCAAGAGTCAGCCGCGGCTGACTCTTTGATTGATCATCAGATGGCAAGGTAGGTAGTGTGCTCATATCGGTACTCTTCTCGATGAAATAGTGTCTTACGCTGCGGTAGGTTGTTTTAAGAGAACATCGGGTGGTCCTGCAGCCCGCAAGTAACCCTTATCTAAAACTAATAATGTGTCGGCCAAACGAATATGACTTGGTCGATGACTGATAAACAAGACGGTTGCTTTACCCTTCAATGCTTTAAGCGTTTCCATAAACTTCTGGTCACCGTATTCATCCAAACCGGCACCGGGTTCATCAAACAGCATAATGGGCGCTCGTGTGAGGTAAGCGCGCGCCAAGGATAATTTTTGCTTCAGACTGGATGGCAATTCATTGGTGTTATCGCCTACCCTGTACTCAATACCCTTTGGCAAGGCCATCACTTGCTCTAATGCGCCCGCCATATCGAGCGCTTGATAAACCTCGTCGTCACTCGCATCAGGACGAGCTAAACGCAAATTCTGAGCAATCGTGGCGCGGAACAGTTGCGTATCTTGTGGCGCATAGCCAATGGAGCGCCGTAATTCCATCGGATCCAATTGGCGCAGATCTACGTTATCAATCAAAATTGATCCTGCTTGTGGCTGATACATTCCGAGAATGAGTTTTAAGAGCGTCGATTTACCGCCACCATTCGGGCCGCTAATCGCGATCAACTCACCCGGATTAACTCTGAACTCCACACCAATCAAGGCTGGGTCGACATTCATGGAGTAACGGAATGAGACACGAGCAAATTCGAGTGCGCCCTCAAGGCCACGAGAAACCAATGAAGTTGCCGTCTCTTGACGCTCTCCCTGAATCTTCATCAAGCTATCGATTTGACGGGTCGCACTGCGTACACGCTCAATACGGGTCATATTGGTAAAGACGGTTTGAATTGGACTTAACACGCGCCACATGAGAAGCATCGAAGCAATCAAACCACCAGCTGAAACTGTTTGCATTAAAACTGCAGGCACTGTTGCCGAAACAATCATTAATGCCGATAGCATCATCACAAAATAGGATACCGCCACTAATAAAGAAGAGACTTGCTCTGCCTTGTAAGAAGCCATCGTAGCGTTGGCGGAGATCTCCCTAAAGCGCTCCAACCAAAGTTGCTGAGCGCCACACTCACGAATGATGCGCATCTTACTTACCATCTCCACGATAAATTCATTGCGCTTGGTAACCGCCCTACTTACTGCCGCAACTCGATCGTGAGTTAAACCAGAAAATATCCAATAAAGCAACGCATACACCACCACCATGATTGCAAAGATCAATAGTGAAATTGGGTTCATGATGGACAGCGCAATTAAAAATACGAGGGTTGCGGGAGATTCCAAGATGGTAGAGGCTAAGGGCCCTGTAAATAAATCACGAATAGCTTCAAAACTTTGCAGGCGTGAGGTTTGAGAGCCCACTGAAGCACGCTCGGTATAAGCAGGGGACATTTTCAACACTTGCTGCAAAATAGTTGCGCCGAACAAGTATTCAATACGGCCTGATATGTAAGCCAAAATACGAGCACGATGACGCATAAAAAAGTAACCAGCACCAAGGCCAATCGTTGCGCCAATCGTCAAATACAACAACGTATCTTTTGCGCCCGATGGGATCACCGTGCTATAGACAATCGACAAAAATAATGGGCCTGACATCATGACCAAGCCCGATACGAGCGCAGATAAAGTGGCCTGACCAATCAATGGGCTAAATCGCAGCAACACTCTACCCACCCACGAACGCGTGTCATTCACATTGATTTCAGCCTGCTCGTAGAAAAATGCTCGGCCAGAAATATTGAGATTAGGCTCCATGCGAGCCTCTCCAGTAGCAGTGTCTCCCACGCGCATTTGACTACCTAAACGCCCCATGGCGATAAACGCCATTCCGCTATCTGGAACGAACAAGCATGGCAATGAACGAGGCTCAAGCATGCCAAGGGTGCACTTCACTTCATTGGTGCGATAACCCATCTGCGACATCGCATTATGAAAGCTTGTTAAATCCAAGCTATCGGTGTAGTACGGCAATGATTCCGCTACCTCTCGAGCGGTCCCTCGCGCATTCATCAACTTCAACAAAAGTGCTAAGCAGCCTGAAAGGTCAGTTTGTACCTTGAAATTATTTTCAATCGTTTCATGGGTATGGTTCCAACGATTGTCATCTACTCCACCGCCCTTAAATGGTGAATCAAAAAATTCTTCCTTAGGTATAGCGCGGTATTGAGGCGTCGAACCAACGAAAACAGGATCCTTAGCAGAGTACTGTGCTGAACTTGCCTCATGAATCGAACTTACTTTATTCGGTTCCACTTCATGCAAATTACCGTCTTGTAAATACAAAGTACGATCAGCTAAACGCAAAAACGATGGGCGCTGAGAAACTAGAACCACAGTCACCTTGCCGCGTACCGCCTCCATAAACTTCAAGAAGGTAGCATCGCCGTCAGAGTCCATGACAGATGTAGCATCATCAAACAAAACAATATTCGGTTGATTGGAGAGTGCACGCACAATCGCGATACGTTGACGATATCCAGGCGGCATGGCATCTGCAGCCGTATCCCCAACAGGAGAATCCCAGCCTCGCGGCATTTTTGCCACGAAATCACCTAAGCCCAGCATTTTTGCGGTCAGCAAAGCGCGCTCAACCCGATTGGGTTCAAACACACTGACGTTATCGAGTAACGAACCCTCAAACATCATGGCTTTTTGCGGCAGATAGGCCACGTGCTCGCTTAGCCTATCCAAGGGGATCTCTTTAAGATCCGAACCATCAATCAAAACTTTTCCTTGTACTGGCTGCAAAACTCCAGCCATGAGCTGCAACAAGGTACTGCGTCCTGAACCTGAATCCCCTTTAATCGCTAAAAATTCCCCAGGTTCAATAGTTAAATTCAATCCAGAGAATAGCTCTGTTTTGCTACCCGGGAATTGGTAATGCACATTTTCTAATTGCAATTTAGCCGACTGTAGAGGACGGTTTGCTAATTCCACAGCGCCCTCTTGGCTAGCCACCTTTGCGGGCAAACCCTCTTGCATCAGAGTAAGCGCAAGGTTATCGCGCAACACCTCATCTTGCTGATACTTCGCCCACATGCCACCTAAGCGTTGTAAGGGTGCGAGCGCGCGCATACCCAGCAAAATACAAGCCGCCAATTCACCATTGGTTAGATGATGGGTGATCACCAACCAAGCACCCAAAGCCACTATCAACATATTCATCATGGGTGAGAAAATATTGCCAATGCCTGCCGACATATCTAGCGCATAGGTCACGCGAGACATTAAGCGCGCGCAATTTTCTTGTAAGCGCTCATAACGACGCAACATTAAAGATTCCATCGTCATGGACTTTAAGGTGTGGACGTTGCTCAGCGTTTCATTGAGAAAATTCGCGCGGCGCAGGTCCCCTTGCTTTTGATCTTTAATCAAAATCGGGTCTTCGCGACCATTTTTCCAAGTGATAAAAACAAAAACCGCATAGCCTGCGGTGAGCAATAAACCAACCCAAGGACTCAAAATGAACACAATCAGCACATACAACAAAGTAAATGGTAAATCCATCAACTGCTGAAAGGTTTGACCAGAATAGTGGTACTTCAAAGATGACACAGATTTGTAGTCATCCATCACCGTTCCTGTGCCTTTACGCTCAAAGTCATGCAAAGGTTCGGCGAGAGCACGCTCTGTAACTGCCAACATAGCCTTATGCTCAAAGCGCGCAGAGATCCAAGCGGTGGTATACGATCGCACCGCTCTCATTACAGACTCCAGTGCTACCGCCACGCCAACCGCTACGGCAATTAAAGCCAAGGTCTCTAAAGATTGATGCGGCAAGATTCGGTCATACAACTGCAACATCAACAATGGAAATGCTAAGGCCAGCAAGTTAATGACAATGCTCGAAGCAATAATCGTCGTGCGCTCGCCCGCAAATGGCGAAAGGTCGCCGACAGTCTTTTGTTTGGCGGTCGGATTACGAAATTGACGAATTCGCTCTTGCAGCTTATCAATATCTGCCCTAAAAGCATTCCACTCGATAGAGGAAGACTGAAGAGCTTTTTGATAATGCTCCTTCACAAGCGGAATCCAAAAACTTGGATGAGCTTTTTGCAGGCAATTGATCGCAAATTGCTTATTAGCCTGCGGAGCAGCGGCCGAACGATCCTCAAGGTTAATTTTTGCACCACGGATGCGCATTAAAACTAGATCAAAGTCATATCGAATCTGCTTATAAAGCGCTCTTGCCAAGGTCTCGAATAAAACTACCACCCAACCCATTAAAGCCAATATCTTATTAACTGCTTTTTTGATTGAATGACCGACTTGCGACATCCATTTTTTAAAATCATTCATAGCTTATTTCGCCTCAATGGGGTTCATTCGATGATTTATTTGGTTTCTTGAGGGGTTGTTGTAGACCCCCCAGTATTAGTTGAGTTGGTGTTGACTTGGTTGAATGGTTGCTCGGGCGACTTGAGGGGTTTCTGATTGAGAGATACGCCTCCAGTACCTTCGTACATAGGCTGGCCTGCTTTATTCACACCTACTGCTGGCTTTTTAGAGAAATCAGAGTCTGCCTTAGCCGCAGCATCTGCCCAGCGCGCATCAGCGGCAGGTAATTTTCCTCCGCCCAAGCACGGATCGTTATCTAATTTTGTGCCGCCACCAATTGCCTTAAACAGGCCGACCGATGCTGCCAGTTGATCATTTCGGGCGCTAATTGCAGAGTCCTCCGCTGCGAGAACGGTTCTTTGAATCTCATATAACTGCACAAAATCCATTCCACCACGCTCAACGACCTTAGCGCTCATCGTTGCTAGTAATTGAGCGCGATTACGTGACTCATTTAATGCTTCATATTGTTTTGCAGTAAGAGTGACTCCCGCAAGACCATCCTCGACATCGCGCAAAGATGCCAGCACGGTGTTTGCATAAGCCTCGAGCAACTCCACATTTTTAGCGCTTGCTACCTGAATTTCCGCCCTTCTTCGACCGCCATCAAATACGTTTTGCACCAAGTTAGTCGTCACGTTATAAAACAAGCTTTGCGGCATCGTCAGTGTGGATAGAAGGAAACTTCCATAACCACCACCACCGGTTAGAGCAAAGGTAGGAAGTAAATTCGCACGCGCTGCATATAAATCTGCTTTTGAGGATTCCAATGCGGCCTCAGCCCTACGAATGTCTGGTCTTCGACATAAGAGATCGGACGGTAAACCAGGCTCTACTTGTGGAACCTTAACGTCCCGAAGAGACTTGCCTTTAATTTTCAGAGTAGAAGGAGTTCTACCAACCAAAGCGGCAAGGCGATTGAACGCGCGTTCACGTTGCAACTTAAGATTGGTTACCAACGCATCTGTGTTGGTTTGCAAAATTAACTGCTGAGATAAATCAATAATAGTGGCATCGCCACGATCAACTCTACGTTCAAGACCCCTGCCGACGGTACGTATGGCCTCCAGATTTCTCTCGCCAACCGCAATGCGCTCATCTAGTGATAACACCTGAAAATACACAGTAGCCGTATCGCCGACCAAACTTAGTGCAACTGCCTGACGGTTGTATTCGCTAGCCAACGCCTGTGAAAATGCCGATTGCGTGTTAAACCCTTTTTTACCCCAGAGGTCGACTTCATAATTGGCTAATAGCCCCACTTGCCAAACAGGTTGACTGCCCCATTGCGCAGTTGTAGGGGCGTAACCAGGCCCCAAGCCAGGAGCTTGGTTTTTATAACTACCAGTAGCATCAATCGTCGGCGACTCATTAGCCTTCACGACATCTGCTTGCGCGCGAGTTTGAGCCACGCGTGCAACTGCAATTCTCAAATCATAGTTATTGGTTAAGGCTGTATCGACTAAACCATTGAGCTCTTCGCTTTCAAACTCGGTCCACCACATTTCTTTTGGACGTGGAAGTTGGGCCTCGATAGGTGGTGTTTTGTAAGAGTTCGGCATCCATCGAACGTACTCTGGCCCATTCGGCGCATCCCCTTCATTCACAATCGGCGAGGTACAGCCTGCCAGCACCAAAGCACAGCACGCCACATGAATCGGCAGACGCACCAAATGCAATCTTTTGCCTGACGTAGGACCAGAAATTCGAATCATAAAGACTACTTATTAGAATAAATTTATTGTTTTAAAATTAATTCGTTGCACCCCATAGCTAAACTAATTGTTCTAACTAGGGAAGTCTGTATTAGATTCGATATATAACTAAATTCATAGAGTAGATGTTGCATCTAAATCACAATACTTAAGTACTATTATTTATATAAATTAATAGTATATATATACTATTAATAAGTTGGTTTATAAGAAACAATGAACAACTAACAAAACATAAGTGCAACGCGCCATTCCTCCTATTAGAATGCCGTAATGAGCGATAAAAGCCCCGAAATAAGAATGATGCATAAGCTACTGCAAGTTGGAGTTTCGTTAAGCAGCGAAAAGGATATTGATCAGTTACTTGAGAACATCTTGCAAGCCGGTATGAGCATTACCAATGCTGATGGTGGATCAATTTATCGCCTCACCGAAGATCGGCATCTAAAGTTTGAAATCCTGATTACTAAAAGCAAGGGTGCGTACCTTGGAGGCAAAAGCGGCACGCCTATACCCTTTCCTCCAATTGCTATTAACAAACCCGATGGCAGCCCAGAAATGTCGAGGGTAGTTTGTTACGCAGTCCATAAAGGTGAGACTGTAAATATTCCTGACGCTTACAACGCTTCAGGATTTGATTTTTCTGGCACCAAATTATTTGATGAGAAGAATAATTACCGCTCCCAATCCTTCCTAACAGTGCCCATGAAAAATCATGAGACTGAAATCATTGGGGTGATGCAGCTGATTAATGCCTCAGATCCCAGCACAGAAAAGATCACCGCTTTTTCAGCAACACAACAGGAAATTCTAGAGGCATTAGCCTCTCAAGCAGCAATTGCTCTAACCAATCGACTCTTGATTAATCGTCTTGAAGAATTGTTCGAGGGTTTTATCAACATGATTAATGATGCAATTGATGATAAATCCCCCTACACCAGCGGACACTGTATGCGCGTCCCAGAGTTAACCGTGATGCTAGCAGATGCAGTCAACAACGCAAAAGCGGGCCCACTGAAAGAGTTCACCATGACTGAGGGCGATCGTCATGAGCTGAAGATTGCTGGCCTGCTTCACGACTGCGGAAAAATTACCACTCCTGTACACATAGTAGATAAAGCTACAAAGTTAGAGGCTATTTTTGATCGCATTGCCCTCATCGATTTAAAAGCGCAAGTGATTCTCAGGGATATTGCTCTTGAGGTAAAAGAAGGAAAGCTCGATGAGGCAACAGCGCTCTCTAAAAAGAATCAATTACTAGATGACTTAGCTTACTTACAAAAAACGAATATTGGCGGTGAATTTATGTCCAACGCCGATGTCGATAGGGTCAGTGAAATCGCACAGCGCTATACCTGGAAAAATGGTGCCGGTGAAATAACACCCTTCTTAAGCGCAGACGAAATTAAAAATTTAACGATCCGCGCTGGCACCTTAACCGAAGAGGATCGCAAAATTATTAACCACCACATCGAAGTCACCATTACGATGTTAGAGAAGCTGCCTTGGCCCAAGCATTTAAAGAATGTTCCAGAGTATGCAGGCGGTCACCATGAGCGCATGGATGGTAAGGGCTATCCTAAGGGCCTTGCCCGAGATCAAATGTCTGTTCAGGCTCGTTGCATGGCAATTGCCGACGTATTTGAAGCACTTACCGCCTCAGACCGCCCTTACAAAAAGGGTAAAAAACTGAGCGAGTCATTGGAAATACTTGGGAAAATGAAGCTTGGATCCCATATTGACCCTGATTTATTTGATGTCTTTATCTGGGAAAAGGTCTACGAACAATATGCCTTGAAATACTTACCCGCCGAACAAATAGATGAAATTGATGTCACCAAAATTCCAGGCTACAACCCACCACCTGACAATTATTTCAATGCCTAACTTGTAGTCAGCTTTAATTGTCAGCTTCAATGTAGTCAGGCTCAACCCCATTCTTAGCCTTCAGAAACAATAATGCCCCATTTGTGGGGCATTATTGTTGCTTTTTTATTTGTCTTTAATTTGTATTTAATTGATCTTTTTAATTGGCCACTTAATCATTCATCTTTCTTAATAATTACGTGTCAGGCTAACACGACGTATTTCGGTTACAGCTAACTGGGCAATATCACGCAACTTCTCAAATTTATCCTGCTCTAGCGGTACAAGAGAGTCAATTTGTGAATAAGAAGATGCAACAAATCGATCGCCATTTTCTTGGCTATAACGCATCACGCCAAACTCAATGCGACTGCGCTCATCCGTGGTTAATCTGCTTATCAAGTTTTTGGTAGCCCAAATCGTGCCATGCCTTGCAAAATCGCTCAAGCGGGAAGCTCGGTTGATGGTGTCTCCCAACACAACAAACTCCACATGATTGGCCGATTGGAAACTTCCCAACCACTCTTGCCCTTCATGTAATCCAATATTCAGCTGCAGCTCAGTGAGCCAATTTTTTCTGTACTGCCAATCGGCACTAATCTTACGCATTGCGGCGCGTAATTCATCGGCACAGGCAACCGCATTAAAGAGGTAATTACTCTCAGGTTGCGGGAAGAAGTAGTAAACAACTCCATCACCCGCATGTTTGCCATGAGTGCCGGTGTACTTTCGCAATATTGGACCCATCGTTGCCCAAATTTGATTAATCAGCTCAAAGTACTCATCTGGAGGAAGCTCTGAACAAATCCTCACGGAATTTTGCAAGTCAGCAACCAACACCGCTAGCGGGGTCATGACTGGCAAACGTTTACTCAAGAGATTCTGAATCACTTGGTCACGTCTTCCCAAGAAGCTCAAAAGATCATCACCGCGATCTTCAGCCAAGGTGTGAATCACCAAAATACCTTCACGGAAATAGACTGCATAAACACGGTAGCGAGTAGGAACTCCATTGACATCGGTACGGAATAAGTCTATTTCGGTAACGGACTGCTGTTGACCTTTTTCACCATCAGAATGAGCAAACTGCACATTTTCAAAGAGGCCTAGCAAATCTGGATCGGCCGCGAGTACTAACTTAGATAGAGCCTCCCGACCAACTCGGGCGCTGGCTAGTTGTATATGTAGATTCGCTAATGCCTTTTGATCTAACAAGCCAATGCGTGCCTCGGGGCGAGAGAGTAGATCAAATAAATTACGTTCGGCACTTTGTGCGGGCGGAGCAGAAAAGCGGAATATTTCTTTTCGAGCGGACTCATTCAACCACGTTAATTCTAGGTTGTAATTGAGCATGTAGGCAGGCTGAGTTAAACCCTCTAAGGACAAAGCCATTGCAGAATTCGGTTTGGCATTCTGAAAGCTTGCGGAATGTGAGCCACGCTTTTCAACATTCACTCCAGCGCGCCGACTATTGTGCTTAGCCTGAGCTAATGACACATCAGCCATTTCAGGTTCAGAGGTTTGGGAAACTGCCCCTAATAAATCATTGGTTTGTGCGAGACGTTCCGCTATAGATGCCATATTCAAGCCCTGCGACTTGAGTGCTTGAACAGTCTGAATGGTGTCCAAAGTGTCATCAGGGAAAAAACCCAATAGGCGAGCTGCCCCCTGCGCCAAATCATCGGCTGGCGACTGAAATACAGGCTTTGGCAAAATGCCGAGCTGTATATAGTTGTTGAGGGTTGCTCTCGAAATGCCAGATAACTCCAGCACTTCTTTACTTGAAATCATTTATACACATGTCCAATTTACTGGCTTTTTCATCTACAACACAGATAAAAATACAACGCCGTGAGTGTATTTATACAGCTATATAAATAATTTAGACACTTATTTAATTAAACACCTGTATAAAGTTGCAAGTAAACAACAGGCGAATTAGACATTAGGTGCCCCAATTAGATGCTTTTGGAAGTCTGCACCAGTCATTGGCCTACCAAATAGGTAGCCCTGTCCAATTTGACACCCTATATCTAGTAGGATTTGGCGCTGCTCCTCGGTTTCAACCCCTTCAGCAATTGACTGCAGATTGAGACCTGACCCCATCGTAATCATGGCTTGCACTAAAGCACGATCAGCGTTGGCATTTACAATTTGCGCAGTAAATGAAGAATCAATCTTTAGAAAATCGAAGTTGAAGTTTCTTAATGCTGACAAAGAAGAATAACCCGTTCCAAAATCATCGATCGCAAATCTAAAACCAGCTTCATGCAAGAGTGCAATTTTCTGACTAACTCGCGCATTCTGATTCATCATCGTGTGCTCGGTAATCTCCAAAATTACTCTTTGAGTGGATAGATTTAATTCCTTCAAGTATTCGATCCAGTTTAAAGCTGAGTGTTTATTGGAATTGAATTGTGTCGCGGACACGTTAATGCCCACGCTGATGTCCTTCTCAGACTTTGGCAGCGCGAGTAAAAACTGACACACTTGACGGAAAACCCAGTCACCCATTTCGATGATCAAGCCTGAATCCTCTGCTACCTCAATAAAATGTTCCGGCAAAATTAGAACACCATCATGCCTTCGCCAACGCAATAAAGCCTCAGCATGAATAATTTCTCTAGTCTTAAGATCAACAATAGGCTGATAAAACACATCGAATTGGTTTTCCTGCAGCGCCGTCCTCAACTCAGAAATAATTTTCATCTTGCGATCAGCCAACTCTTGAAGGGATTGGGTGAAGTAGTGATATCCATTCCGACCTTGATTTTTTACCGCATACATTGCCTGGTCAGCCTTCATCAGCAAACCTTTGGTGCTGCTGGCATCCTGAGGATAGAAGGCAATACCCAAGCTCGCTGAGATATGAAAGACTTGCCCCTCAATCTCTACAGGCTCAGCTAGGCGCTCTGTAATTCCCAGTAACACCTTATCTATGTTCTGTGGGCTCTCTAAATCATTCAGAATGATCGTAAACTCATCCCCGCCAATACGAGCAACCGTATCGGATTCACGTACCTCTTCCTTAAAACGATCGGAAACCCTTCTCAGAATCTCATCCCCGATATCATGACCCGAGGTGTCGTTAATATCTTTAAAGTGATCTAAGTCGACGAACAATAAAGCGAAAGTATTTTTTGCTCGATCTGCGCGTTTAATAGACTCATCTACGCGATCGAGAAACAGACGCCGGTTGGGAAGACCCGTTAATGCATCATAGTTAGCCTGGCGATTGATAATCTCACGCGTTCTCTTTTGATCTGAAACAGGTGATATCAGACCCACTCTCTGACGAACTGAGCCAGCATCATCTAAGGCGGTGAAGATCGATAAAAACCCTAAATATTCTGCGTCCGTTTTTCGCCTAATCCAAACTTGCCCTTCCCAGTGACCAACCGAGTCCAATGAAGGAATTAAGTCTGAATATGAACGAGCCCCATGAGCCTTAACTAGTATGGATGGCAAGTCTTTGCCGATAATATCGGCCTCGGTATAGCCAGTGATTTCCTGGAAAACATCATTGACCACCACAATCGTATTCTTACCATCCATGATAAAGACGGCTTCCCCAATTGCCTGATAGACCGAAGAGGTAATTCTGAGTAGATCTTCATCATGCTTTCTATCGGTTAAATCAATGCCATAGATTGCAAATTTATCTCCTGCCTGTACCGAACCCCAGCTGATATATTTCTTGGTGCCGTTCTTGCAGGTAGTCCAAGTTTCTAATGGGGTCATTACCGATCGGGTTTGACGCGCCTGATGCAAACGCGTATTCCACTCACCTCTAACTTCTTTGCGGTAATCCGGGTCTGGGTAAACTAGATCCCACCATTGATCGCTATTATTTAAATCAGCAGCTTGGTAACCAGTCAAATCCGTATACGCCTTGTTCACAAAATCGACTGATCGTTTTTGCAAATCCAGTAACGCCATCGAAACGGGCATCCGCTCAATAATTGCCCGAAAGCGCCCTTCCACCTGAAGCAAATCATTGGTTTTGCCTTCAATGCTTTCAATAATCAAACTGACCAGCAAACCTACCAGACACATCAGGCTCAAATAAGCCCAGATGCTAATTGGGGCAGGATCATTCATCAGATTTTTATTGAAAAATCCATGACCCTCATAAGCACCCAAAATAGACTGCAAAACCGTCATGGCTAAAATCAGCATTGCGCCATGTCTGCCGTAGCGCAATGCCGCTACCAACAAAATGGGATAAACGAAATACCCCCGGTTTAAAAACTCAAGTTGGGCAAAATCATTGTTTAGCCAACCAAAAATTACCGCCTGACCAAAAAGAAAGACAAGACCAAAAAATACTAATACTTCATAGAGTTTTGGTGCGCGAAACCAATCCCGCGGTACCGTTCGCCAAACCAAAATGACAGGCGTAAAAAAAGCTGCCCCAAAAAAGTCGCCAATAAACCAGGTATAGATAAGACTGAGGTAAGTCTCATTTTCAACCAAACCGGCATTCATCAAGAGTAGCGTACTGAGCGAACTACTGATTAGCGCCGTGACAACCGAGACAACAAATAATGAAGCGATATCCAGAATAGAGGTGATGTCTTTATTAAAAGCAAAAACATGGTGCAACAATAAGCTACCAACTAAAGCAGCTGCAGTGCTTCCTGCGGCAAGCTGAAAAGAAATATATAAATCAAAACCGCCTAAAACCTCCCCAGCTACTGCAGCTACAAAAACAAAAGGCCAAAATCGATTGCCATAATTGAGTAGCATGGCCAAGCCAATTCCTGCGGGCACCCAAATCATGCTTGCGCCAGAACTACTTGAAAAGTTTTTTAGTATGTATCCAGCTATATAGGCATACAAAATCGACCAGAGGACTGCCGAGGCAATTTCTCGATTTTTTACCAAAGGATGGTTCTGAAGGCGACTGATTAAGTTCATTTTGGAGCAATCAAATATTGGTTTTACTGGTTCTAGCTTTTGCCTAATGGCTAATAAAAGAATACCTTATACCCTGCCGATTTCGTTAAAATCACACCCTAGACCCAAACAAAACATCCTCGGGTTAATATTTGCCATGAACCCCCTTTCCATTCAGACTGAAACCTATGATTACCCAGCTCAAAATGCAGCTGGAGTCACTTGTACCGCTCAAGCTTGGGCTAAAACCCCACCCCCATTACAAGACTCAGAAAAAGCAGTGATCATTGCTCGTATTAAGGAGCTCTTGATAGCTAAAAATGCCACTTTAGTTGCACACTACTATGTTGACGGTGCTATTCAAGACTTAGCGATTGAAACTGGTGGTTTTGTGGCCGACTCCCTAGAGATGGCTCGCTTTGGAAAAAATCACCCTGCAAAAAATTTAATTGTTGCGGGAGTGCGATTCATGGGTGAGACGGCCAAGATTCTCAGCCCTGAGAAACATGTCTTTATGCCAGACCTTGATGCTACCTGCTCTTTAGATTTAGGTTGCAATGCTGCTGACTTTGCCAAGTTTCGCGCTGCCCACCCTGATCGCGTGGTTGTGGTCTATGCCAATACGAGTGCCGCGGTGAAAGCACAAGCAGATTGGATGGTAACCAGCTCTTGCGCCCTAGCAATTGTTCATCAACTCAAAGTTGAGGGAAAAAAGATTCTATGGGCACCAGATCGTCACCTGGGTAGATACATTCAAGAGCAAACTGGTGCTGATATGTTGTTATGGAATGGGGCTTGCATCGTTCATGATGAATTCAAGGCTGCTGAACTGAAGGTTCTCAAAGTCGCACACCCTCATGCAAAAATATTAGTTCACCCTGAATCACCACAAGCTGTAGTTGATCTAGCTGATGTCGTCGGCTCTACTTCCGCCATGATTAAGGCGGTCGTTGAAGGATCCGCTACCGAATATATTGTCGCAACCGACAAAGGCATTTTGCATCGCATGCGCCAACTTGCTCCCAACAAGAAATTGATTGAAGCTCCTACAGCTGGTAACAGCGCTACCTGTAAGAGTTGTGCCCACTGCCCCTGGATGGCCATGAATGGCCTGCAGGGCATATTAGATTGCCTAGAAAATGCCTCAGGCGAAATCTTCGTTGATGAACCTATTCGTACCCAAGCTTTAGGGTGTATTGAACGCATGCTGGATTTCACCACCCATCACCCTGACCTCTTAGCGAAAGCGCAACACGGCTTTGTCAAAAATATCGGTGCCGCCTAAGGTTTCTTTGGTTTATTTAGTTCATTTCTTTTGGCTCTTGTTCATTGCTCATTTAATTACTCCATTTCTTTAATTTATTCATGTTTGATTACAACGAAACCTTAGAGCAAGCTCGCCAACGCAATATTCATGATGCGCTCATGGAAGATATTGGTATCTGTGATTGGACCGCTAAACTCGTACCCAGCAAAAATGTGCAAGCACAATTAATTGTTCGACAGGATGCCGTGTTATGCGGCGTAGATTGGTTTGAGGGCACTCTTAAGAAATTGGATCCCAATGCAAAGCTTACCTGGCATAACATAGAAGGCGACATGATGAGGGCGGATACCAAGGTCTGCGAAATTTCGGCCGACTCTCAAGCCCTGCTCTCCGCTGAGCGCACCTGCATTAACTTCTTGCAAACTCTGTCATGGACAGCCAGTATTACGCGCCAACACGTGGATGCTATTGATGGCGCTAGCCCTAACCCTACAGGTTGCGCAGTACTCGATACCCGCAAGACCATTCCAGGTCTGCGTCAAGCCCAGAAGTACGCAGTACGTATCGGTGGGGGACAAAATCAACGTCTTGCTTTATGGCACGGCATTTTGATTAAAGAAAATCACATTGCTGCGGCCGGCAGTGTGACTGCGGCCCTTAAGAATGCACAGGCCCTGAATTCTGGTGTGGATATTCAGATTGAGGTTGAGAATTTCGCAGAATTAGAAGAAGCCCTAGCTGCTGGAGCGAAGAGTATTTTGATTGATAACTTTAATACCGATCAAATGAAGCAAGCAGTGGCTATCACTGCTGGTCGCGCATTGCTAGAAGCATCAGGTGGCATTAATTTAGATCAAATGCGCGCCATTGCCGCAACCGGTGTTGATCGCATCTCCTTAGGCAAACTCACAAAAGATGTGATTGCGGTTGATTTTTCGATGAGGGTTCTAGGCTAAGGCTTTACTTTAGCCTTCTTGAGAAGTTTCGCTACCCTCGGCTTGCGGCGTCAAAATGGTCGGATAAGACACTGCCCAAGTCCCCGGATAATCACGGCTGTAGTGCAATCCCCTGCTTTCTCTTCGCATCAGCGCCGATCTGACAATAAGCTCTGCGCACTCCAATAAATTGCGCAACTCGATTAAGTCACGCGTCACCTTAAAGTTTGCGTAATACTCCTGAACCTCATATCGAAGCAGCTTAATGCGGTGTAGTGCACGTTCTAATCGACGATTGGTTCGCACGATACCCACATAGTTCCACATGAGTGAACGCAATTCATCCCAGTTGTGGGCAATAACTACCTGCTCATCAGCATCTTCGACTTGACTCTCGTCCCAAAGGGGCAGATTTGGCACTTCTGGAGTATTAAGTTCAGAAATATCTTGCGCCGCTGCTTTACCAATCACCACACACTCTAGCAATGAGTTACTAGCCAAACGATTGGCTCCGTGTAAACCAGTATAAGTAGCCTCACCTACCGCATATAAACCAGGCAAATCAGTTCGACCCTTGAGGTCCGTGACAACACCGCCACAGGTATAGTGCGCCGCAGGAACTACCGGAATGGGTTCTTTGGTGATATCTAGACCCAAGCTTAAGCAACGGGCATAGATCATCGGGAAATGTTCTTTAATGAAGGCTTCACCCAAATGAGTAGCATCTAGATGCACATAATCCAAGCCGTGCTTTTTCATTTCAAAGTCGATGGCGCGGGCGACGATATCCCGAGGCGCTAATTCATTACGCTCATCATGCTCGGGCATAAAATGCGTACCGTTTGGCAGCTTTAATAAGCCACCTTCACCACGCATAGCTTCAGTAATTAAGAATGTTCTGTCACTGGGGTGATACAAGCAGGTTGGATGAAACTGAATAAATTCCATATTGCCAACGCGGCAACCAGCACGCCAAGCCATGGCGATGCCATCACCAGTAGCCGTATCAGGATTGCTGGTATAGCGATAAACTTTGCCCACACCGCCTGTAGCGAGTACAATTGACTTTGCGGCAATGGTTTCTACCCGATTATTTTTGATGTCCAGAGCATACACACCATAACAACGATTCGGTTTAGTGCGCTGTGTTTTGGCATCGAGGTGTCGATTGGTAATGAGATCTAAAGCAATCCAATGCTCCAGAATCTGAATATTTTTATGTGCCTTGGCTTTATCAAGCAACACTTCATGGATCGCTTTGCCTGTGGCATCGGCAGCATGCGCAATGCGACGATGACTATGTCCACCTTCACGCGTAAGATGCAAACCCATCGGACCGGATTTATCTTCAGTAAAGGGAACACCCTGCTCTACCAACCATTTAATTGCCTCAGCACTTTCCTCGGCAATGTAGCGTGCTGTAGATTCCACTACTAAGCCTGCACCAGCATTTAAGGTGTCGGCCACATGAGCATCAATGCTGTCATGCTCTTTATCAACTACCCCAACGATTCCGCCTTGTGCCCATGCAGTTGCCGCTTCATTCAGACCACGCTTGGCCATCAAAATGACGGGCTGGCTCTCTGCCATATGCAAAGCAACGGTTAAACCAGCAAGCCCCGCCCCAATAATGAGAACAGGCAACTCATTTTGAGTTTGTGAGGAAAATGTTTTGGAACTGGCCATAGTCTAGATATTATTCAATCAAGAGCAGTGATTTAACCTTGGCCCTTACTTCAAGCAGAATCTCTGATCCAACTCTAGATTTATATTTAGCCTTTCGAATTGCCCAATCTAGTGATTTGACTTGATCAGACAAAATAACGGATTGAACTCCCTCAATATCCACCAATACCTCAAATGGATAGCCTTTAATTTGAGTTGATAGAGGGCAACAAACCATCAAACACGTTTTTTTATTGTAGGCGCTAGGTGACAAAACTACTGCTGGACGATGACCAGCTTGCTCTCTACCCGCCTGGGGATCAAATTCCAGCCAGACAATATCCCCAGGCCCTGGAATATATGGTCTGACCATTAAATCAACTCTTTGCCAACTGGACCACCAAAATCTACTTCACCGTGCAGATTCTTAGCCGTAATTCCACCAAGTAATTCTTCGAGTTGGTATTCTCGTTTCGCTACTGGCTCAATCACAATTCGCCCTTTTTGAACCTTTACAGATACTTGCTGGTCTATTTTTAGCTGCGCGGACTTCATTACAGAGGCATTTAAGCGTAAAGCTGGGCTGTTGCCCCACTTTTTAATCACAGTTTCCATATTAAACCTCCCAAATTAATGTATCTACATTGTAGATACATTAACAAACCAGCGCAAGTTGAATTAAAAACCCCGCCTATGGGCGGGGTTTGACTGAGAGTTTTTAATCAAATTTATACGTTCACCATCAACTTTGGCCCGTTAGGAGCATTGGTGCCGTAACCCATCACCTTGGATGGCTCGCCACCTTTGCTTAACCTCACCGCGCAGTACTTAAACTCTGGAATCTTGCCAAACGGATCTAAGGCCGAGTTGGTAATGAGGTTAGCTGCTGCCTCATAGTAAGCAAATGGTATGAAGATAGCCCCTCTTGGTGTGCCATCATCTCTTCGTACATGGATACCAACTTCACCACGACGCGATTGCACGGTAATCACATCACCAGCAGATACACCTAGCTGAGTCATGTCTTCACCGTTCATCGATACTGTCGCCATGGGCTCGATTGCATCTAATACCGTTGCACGGCGCGTCATACTGCCAGTATGCCAATGCTCTAACTGACGACCTGTAATGAGTACAAAAGGATATTCAGAGTCTGGTCGCTCATTTGCAGGAATGATATCTGCTGGTACGAGCTTGACTTTGCCATCTGGTGTTGCAAAGGCATCATCAAACACGATTGGGCGACCCGGATCTTCCAAGGACAAGCATGGATACGTCACGCTGGATTCTTTTACCAAACGATCCCAAGTAATGCCTTTGATGGCGCCATGCATCGCTTGACGCATCTCCTCGTAAACCTCAGCCACTCCAGCATCAGGGCCTTGGTAATTCCAATTCAGACCCATGCGCTTGGCAATTTCCTGAATGATCCACAAATCGGCCTTAGCATCACCTGGCGGCTCAACTGCTTTTCTACCCATTTGCACCATACGATCGGTATTGCTTGCAGTGCCCACCTTCTCAGGCCAAGCGCTTGCTGGTAATACGACGTCAGCCAATAAAGCAGTTTCAGTCATGAAAATATCTTGCACAACTAAATGCTCAAGTGATGCGAGCGCATGGCGTGCATGATTTAAGTCTGGATCACTCATTGCAGGGTTCTCACCCTCAACGTACATGCCACGAATCTTATCGGGGTCGCTATCAGACGCGGTAATCTTGTGCATGATTTCAACGACGGTGTAACCCGGCTTCTTATCCAGCGGTGTATTCCAGAACTTCTCAAACCAAGCATGCGCTTCTGGGTTATCCACGCGCTGATAGTTCGGGAACATCATTGGAATCAAACCAGCATCACTAGCACCCTGCACGTTGTTTTGACCACGCAGTGGATGCAAGCCTGAACCAGGTTTGCCAATTTGACCAGTGATACTGACCAAGGCAATTAAGCAACGGGCATTGTCAGTGCCGTGAACGTGCTGACTCACACCCATGCCCCACAAAATCATGGCTGATTTCGTAGTAGCAAATTCTCGAGCGACTTCACGTAAGGTTTCTGCTGGAATGCCGCAGATTGGCGCCATCGCCTCTGGGCTATATCCTTTGATGTTTTCTTTTAGGGCTTCAAAGTTATTCGCACGATTGGCGATGAAATCTTTATCTGCCAAGCCCTCTTCAATAATCGTGTAGATCATGGCATTGAGCATCGCCACATCAGTGTCTGGCTTGAACTGCATGGTGCGCCAGGCATGCTTACTAATTTCAGTCTTGCGTGGATCACACAAAACCAATTTAGCGCCACGCTTGGCAGCGTTCTTGAACCAAGTTGCAGCAACTGGATGGTTAGCAGTTGGATTTGAGCCAATCAACATGATTAAGCTAGAGTGCTCAACATCATTAACTTGATTACTTACAGCGCCAGAGCCTACACCTTCTAATAGTGCGGCTACAGATGAAGCGTGACATAGACGAGTACAGTGGTCGACGTTATTGCTACCAAAGCCAGTGCGGACCAATTTTTGGAATAAGTAAGCCTCTTCGTTACTGCCTTTAGCAGAACCAAAGCCAGCAAGAACTTTGAGTCCATGTTTATCTTTGAGCTCTTTGAGTTTGCCGCCAGCAAAATCAAGCGCCTCTTCCCATGTTGCTTCACGGAAGATATCGGACCAATCTTGTTTGCCTTCTAAGATCGATTCATCTTTTGGAACGCCCGGTTTACGAATTAAGGGCTTAGTTAAGCGCTGTGGATTATGGATGTAATCCATACCAAAGCGGCCTTTGACACACAGACGATTATGGTTAGCTGGGCCATCGCGACCCTCAACACTAACAATCTTGTCATTTTTGACGTTATAGGTAATCTGACAGCCGACGCCACAGAACGGACATACAGAATCGACTTTACGATCGACTGTTTGCGAACCAATTAATCCTTTTGGCATCAATGCGCCAGTTGGACAGGCTTGCACACACTCGCCACAAGCAACACAAGTGCTCTCGCCCATCGGGTCATTGAGGTCAAACACGATCTCGCTATGAGCACCACGCATGGCGTAACCAATCACATCATTAACTTGCTCTTCACGACAAGCACGCACACAACGGTTACATTGAATACAAGCATCGAGGTTCACTGCCATCGCCGGATGAGAAAGATCGTTGTTAACTTTTTCACGGCGTAGCGCTTTAAGCTCAGGGCGCACAGTCACATCCATGCGCGCTGCCCAAGTACTCAGCTCACCATGTTGATGTTTTTTCTCTTCTTCCTTAGAGTCGCCTACCCACTTAAAGCCTTCATCGGGCATATCAGAGAGCAGCATCTCCAACACTAACTTCTGGCTCTTAAGAGCACGCTCACTATTGGCTTTAACTTCCATGCCTGGGGTTGCGCTTCTGCAGCAGCTTGGCGCTAGAGTACGCTCGCCATTGATTTCAACTACGCAAGCACGACAATTGCCGTCTGGGCGATACCCATCTTTAAAGCATAAATGTGGAATATCAATACCATGACGTTTTGCGGCCTTGAGAATCGTTTCGCCTTCGTAGGAAACAATCGTCTTGCCATCTAACTTGAATTCCACGGTTTGTAATTCGAGTTCTTTTGGATTAGTTGGTGCGTTCATATTAGTCTCGTTCTTCCCTAATCTTTTACTTATACGATTTCTTGTGGGAAATATTTATGAATACAACGAATAGGGTTTGGCGCTGCTTGACCTAAACCACAGATCGAAGCATCGACCATCACGGTCGCCAAATCTTCAAGCGTTTCTTGATCCCAAGACTTAGCTTGCATGAGTTTGGCTGCTTTACCCGTTCCTACGCGGCATGGCGTACATTGACCGCAGCTCTCATGCTCAAAAAAGTGCATGACATTTAATGCCATATCGCGCGCTTTATCTTGATTACTAAATACCATTACGGCTGCGGAACCAATAAAGCAACCATAAGGCTGCAAGGTATCAAAGTCGAGCGGAATATCGTTCATGGTCGCTGGCAAGATGCCGCCTGATGCGCCACCGGGCAAATAGCCATAGAACTGATGACCGTCCTGCATGCCACCACAGTACTCATCAATGAGTTCTTGAATCGTGATGCCTGCTGGCGCTAATTTCACACCAGGATTCTTTACACGACCGCTCACGCTATAGCTACGCAAACCCTTACGGTCATGACGACCATATGAGCTAAACCACTCAGGACCACGCTGCACAATATCGCGCACCCAATACAGGGTCTCAAAGTTATGCTCTAAGGTTGGCCGCCCAAATAAACCGACTTGTGCAATGTATGGTGGGCGCATACGAGGCTCACCACGCTTGCCCTCGATACTTTCAATCATGGCGGATTCTTCACCACAAATGTAGGCGCCCGCACCACGACGCAATTCAATATTTGGAATCGCAAATGGCGGATTGGCTTTGAGCTTGGCCAATTCTTTTTCGAGCAACTCACGGCAGCCGTGATATTCATCGCGTAAGTAGATATAGCAAGCATCAATGCCCACTACATTGGCAGCAATTAATAGGCCTTCCAAGAAACGGTGTGGGTCACGCTCCAGATAAGTACGGTCTTTAAATGTGCCTGGCTCACCTTCGTCAATATTGACAGCCATTAACTTAGGCGCTGCTTGATCTTTCACAATGCGCCACTTACGACCCGCCGGGAAGCCTGCACCACCCAAACCGCGCAGACCCGAATTTTCCATGGCCTTAATGATGCTTTCTGCATCACGTTTGCCTTCAACAATTTCTTTAGCTAAAGCGTAACCACCTTTTGATCGATAGGACTCATAGCCTACATAGTCAGGTGAGATTGCTTGATTCTCGCCCTGAGGTGAAACACCCTTTTGCGCTAATTCTGCTGGCTCAAATACCGCATCATCTTTAGCCAATGGCTGAGTCGTCAATTTGTTGTTAACTGCGGCTTTTACTTTGTCGGTAGTAGCGAATATCACTGGATATTGATGCACCACTGCCACTGGAGCCTGCTCGCAACGACCTACGCAAGGCGCTGCAACCACTTTTACATCCGGATTACCCAAAATCGTAGGTAACTTAGCCAGCAAGTTTTGCGCGCCCGCTAATTCACAGGCAACACCATCGCATACACGCACAGTGATATCGGCAACTGGATCATTACCACGCACTACTTCAAAGTGATGATAGAAAGTTGCAACTTCATACACTTCAGACATCGGCAAATTCATTTCCTTTGCCAGCGCAACTAAATGACGATCATGCAATGCGCGGTACTCATCATTGAGCTTGTGTAGATTTTCAATAAGCAAATCACGGCGGTGTGGCGCATTACCAATTAACTGTCGCACCTCAGCAATTGAAGCGTCATCTGCTTGACGACCTTTTAATTTACTTTTGCGACGAATGGTCTCCCGCAAATCATCTGCAGTTGCAACCGCAACCGCGTTGACTTCTTTGGAAGGCTTTGGGTGATTCATAGTCTGTAGTCTCTGTTTTTATAAAGTTCGTTTTTATGTACTTCGTTTTCTGTATTTCGTGCTCGAGTGCATACCCCCAAAAACTGGGTTTTTTCCTCATTAACAGCAGATTTTGGGTTATTTCTAGCCCTAAGTCCTTGACGGAGCTCAAGGGAGATTTAATGGCCTATTTTAAGGGTAAACCCTAGTTATAGTAGGGATGGGGATGGTTGATCCCCTGGAGGCATTGAGTAATCTAACTTACGCTCATAAAGCCTTACTTTGTAGCAGTCCTGATAGCCCTTACTACCGATTTGCCAGCCAATCGAGGTGCAATCATCCCGGGCCGCCTGCTCTATCGAGCCACAAGCAGTAAGGCCAATGGCCATAAAGGCAAGGGGAACTAGGGCTAGGCGCAAATTTGTTGATTTCATACCGCAAGTCTAATGGATTTTGATGCCCATTCAAGGCAAATTGAGCATATTCAGGGAAAGCATCTACTTGTCTTCTTTAATTCTTATCAGTAACAATGGGTCACATTAAAACGAATAACAAAGTGGAGACCCCATGAAATTGACCCTCAAGAGAATCGCTTTCTTTTTTGCCTGTTTGCATCTGGCGATTTGTAATCCCGCCATTGCGCAAAATCAAGACGGCTTCGTGGACCTAATAGATGGTGTTAGCCTGAGCGGATGGAATATCGTGGGTGATGCCAATTGGGTTATTGGCAAGGGCATGATTGAGGGCAACAAACCCATGGGCTTTTTAGTCAGCACCAAGTCTTACAAAAACTTCATTATCAAAGCTGAATTTTGGGCTGAGTCCAACACGAATAGCGGTATCTTTATTCGCTGCCAAGACCCAAATAAAATTACTGCTGCTAACGGATATGAAGTCAATATTTGGGATACCCGCCCTGAGCAAGCCTATGCAACTGGTGCGATTGTGGATGTTGCCAAAGTAAACCCGATTCATAAAGCAGGCGGTCGTTGGAATACGATGGAAATCGTGGCCAATGGTTCACACTTTAAAGTGAGCCTCAATGGTGTCGTAACTGTAGGCGACGGACAAGATAGTCGTTTTGCTGAAGGCGTTATTGCGCTTCAATCTGCAGGCGGAATTGTGAAATTTAGAAAGCTACAAATTAAGTCGATTTAGTTTTAAACAGATATCTCGATTCGATCGCCACATGCTATTGGCTTAAGAGCCCTATCCTGTTTTTGCATTTTTACTAGCCCATAGTTTGACATCGTTTTCAGGGTCCTTGATAGATTTCCCTGTTTACGACCAGTCATCTCAGCCAACTCAGAAATAGACACTGGCTTGGATGATCGAATCACATCCAGTAATGCGCGATTTTCATCGCTCAGCACCTGGGCCAACGATCGCATCGAAGTAAACCAGATTTTAGGATCGCTAGGCTTTACCTTTAGATCCCCTTTTGCAATTGCCAACATACGCCTGCGGATATCCGCCTGAGATGCGATACCAATTTTGATGACTTTCATTTTGATTTATCCATCTGTAGTGCTTTATCAACGTCAACAAAGAAATCACTCAATAACTGATAGGCATCCTTAAACACATATCTGGTGCCACGATCTATGGAATTGCGGTGTTTATGGTCATAAGGGAACCGTCTACCAGCATATGATCTCACTGACTTAAATGCATGTGCATTGTCATAACCTAGAATTCGATCTCCGGCAGGATTATGCAAGGTCAAAGAGTATCGAATTCCGTGCGGAATGGCTTCTGTTGGCGCTACTTGCCAAGCATCTATCTTCACCCAATAACCATCCTCTTGATCAATCACTTGTTGATGTAAATCTAATAATGTGGAGATGCCATCAATTTTCATCTCCCATACTATATCAACTAATGATATATCAAAAATGATTACCCATACTTAAGTATGGGTATAGCAGAACTTCTTATGCTACCGGTGGAAATCCAACCTTCTGCGCCCACATATTATTGAATACATGAATTACTGGTTTTTCGTATACGCCTGCTTTTGTAAAAGGCTCATTACTTAACCACTCATCTACCGCAGCCCGGCTTGGAAAATCCATCACTAAGAGACTTCCTGTAACCGTTTGGCCATCTTCAGAAGTCAGCGGTCCAGCAAATGCCATACGCTCAGCTTGTTGACCTAAATACGCGCGGTGCTCGGGTCGAACCTTTACGCGCAAGTCTGCAGTGCCGGGCCTATCCATTAATAAAATTGCAAAAATCATTTGGTCTCCACGTTTGTCTATTAACTATTAATTCTGTTGATTCAAATCTTACGTCAAACCATAAATAAAAACCACCTGACGGTGGTTTTTATTGTGCATAGTGCCAACTTCAGTTAACTGGAAAAATTAATCTAGGCTGATTTAATTTTGTAGATTTAATCTCTTTTGAATTGAAATCAAACTTCTTAAAATCAAATTCATAAATATTGGTGTTTTCATACATCTTTACACTATAAGTCATGCTTTTATTATTGGCCACCACGCTCCACTCAGTTACCTCATAACCACCCAAGCCACCACCGTAAGGATTGCTTGCAGGCAATGTTACAGAACCAGGGGGGATATCAAAACTACCCAAAATATGCCAAGCTGCATCACCCATTTGTGCATTGGTAAAACTTGCAGGTACGGAGTTTGATAGGAAGAGCGCACGAATAAACCGACTTGGGCTTAGTGAATCTCCAGGCATGCCATGCAAGCCTGAACCCGAACTAGGTGCACTGAACTTAGTACCATGAATGATCAATGGCGGTTTTTCTACATTTGAAAGATTTACATAGTTACCAATACTATTTAGATGATCCTGAATCGGAGGATCATTAGTCAGAATTGTTGAAGGATTATCGGTAACCATCAATTGACCTTTAATGTACTCAACGACAAGGCTTTTTCCATTGGCATCATGAAAGGTGTAATGTATTAATGGTGTTCTATTGCCATAGGCGGCAATCTTTGCACCATTAACCTTGATATTTTTTAGACCCGCCTTAATCTCATCTACCGTTGCAAAATTTGTCAACACATAAGTAAGGACTTGTAAGGAGTTAATACTCTCACCAGATTCGGCACTGGTCACCGCTTGATACTCAGCACTATTTGGAAGATTAAGCACGCCACCAATCAGGCCTTTTTCATTCATGCCGTCAACAAGTTCGGGCAATCCTAGCGGGTTCATTCCGGCAGCAGCATATTTAGAAATCCAACTACGTCCACTGCCATACTGACCATCAACACCAATACCCTTTAGAGTGTAGTTACGAGGAATGGAGAGGAGCTCAGATTTGAGTGGCATACCAAATTCCATAGTACGGCCGTAAACAGCACCACCATCACTACCCCACAACATGAAGCTCGTACATGCATTACTAACAGCAGGCGCTAAGACCAATGCCGCCGATAGGGATGTGGCAACTATTTTTTTAAAAATGGTTTGATTCATTTTTTCTCCAACGAAGAATTTGATTTAAGTTGAATTGATCGCAATAAGCGCCAGTAGATGTTTTGATAACGAGTGCGTGATATCTGCACTTGAGATTGATTGGCGGAAGGGGCGGGATTCGAACCCGCGGTAGGCTATTAACCTACGCACGCTTTCCAGGCGTGTGACTTAAACCGCTCATCCACCCTTCCGGAACCGTTGATTATACGATTGCCGAAAGGGTTTTGCCCCAAATCCAAGTAAATACGGCTTAGAGAGACTCTTTGAGTTGCTCCAAGATTGCTGGGTTTTCCAAAGTGGATGTATCTTGAGTTACTTCCTCGCCCTTCGCGATTACACGCAAGAGACGACGCATGATCTTGCCTGAACGGGTTTTTGGCAAGTTATCACCAAAGCGAACGTCTTTTGGCTTAGCGATTGGACCAATCTCTTTGCCCACCCAGTTACGCAATTCCGTTGCAACCTTCTTGGCATCTTCACCAGTTGGACGACCACCTTTGAGCACCACGAATACGCAAATCGCTTCACCAGTGAGATCGTCTGGACGACCTACTACAGCCGCTTCTGCAACCAATGGGTTCGCTACCAAGCAAGATTCGATTTCCATCGTACCCATGCGGTGACCTGATACGTTCAGAACGTCATCGATACGGCCAGTAATAGTGAAGTAACCAGTTTCTTTGTTACGAATCGCGCCGTCACCTGCGAGGTAAAGGTTGCCACCTAACTCCTCTGGGAAGTAAGACTTCACGAAACGATCTGGATCATTCCAAATAGTACGAATCATAGAAGGCCATGGACGCTTCACAACTAAGATACCGCCATTTCCGTTTGGCACGTCATGACCAGCTTCGTCCACAATCGCCGCCTGAATACCTGGCAATGGCAATGTGCATGACCCTGGAATCATTGGTGTTGCACCAGGCAATGGGGAAATCATGTGACCGCCCGTTTCGGTTTGCCAGAAAGTGTCGGCAATTGGGCAACGTGAACCGCCCACATTCTCGTAGTACCACATCCATGCTTCCGGATTAATTGGCTCACCTACTGAACCCAAGAGACGTAATGAAGATAAGTCATAACTCTTTGGGTGCACTGCTTGATCATTGCTGGATGCTTTGATCAATGAACGAATCGCAGTTGGTGCTGTGTAGAAAATCGTTGCTTTGTGTTTTTGGATCATGTCCCAGAAACGACCCGCATTTGGATAAGTTGGCACACCTTCGAACACAATCTCAGTAGCCCCTACTGCGAGTGGGCCGTATGTGATGTATGAGTGACCTGTTACCCAACCAATGTCAGCCGTACACCAGAAGACATCAGTTGGCTTGATATCAAAGGTCCACTTCATTGTGAGAATCGCCCACAAGAGGTAGCCACCAGTTGAGTGTTGCACACCCTTTGGCTTACCGGTAGAGCCCGATGTGTACAGAATGAAGAGTGGATGCTCAGCACTGACCCACTCTGGCTCGCAAGTTGTTGGCTCATTGGCCACAATATCTTGCATCCAAACGTCACGGCCTGCTTTCATCTCAATTGCGGTACCGGTACGCTTGCTCACGATGACATGCTTTACCTTGCCGCATTCACCAGTAGAGAGTGCTTCATCGCAGATCGCTTTAAGAGGCAATGATTTGCCACCACGATATTGGCCATCAGCAGTAATCACCGCTACTGCGCCAACGTCAATAATGCGGTCGCGCAATGCTTGTGCAGAGAAACCGCCAAACACTACAGAGTGAATAGCACCAATACGAGCACATGCTTGCATTGCCACAATACCTTCGATGGTCATGGCCATGTAAATAATGACCGTGTCACCAGACTTGATGCCCATTTTGCGCAATGCGTTTGCCATTTTGCAAACGCGCTCAAGCATCTCTTTGTAACTCACTTTAGTTACTGTGCCATCATCGGCTTCAAAAATAATGGCTGTCTTATCACCGAGACCAGCTTCTACTTGGCGGTCTAAACAGTTATAAGACGCATTAGTTGTGCCGTCTTCAAACCACTTATAGAAAGGCGCTTTAGATTCATCCAAAACTTTAGTAAAGGGTTTTTTCCAGTAGATATTCTCTTTAGCGAGGCGACCCCAGAAACCGTCGTAATCTTTTTCAGCTTCAGCGCAAAGCTTCTTGTAGGCATCCATGCCTGGGATAGCCGCACCCTTTACAAAGTCTGCAGGTGGGTTAAAAACGCGGTTTTCTTGCTTTAATGGTTCCATGCTTCACTGCCCTCTATTTAATAAACAATGTTCTTTTTTTGCCAAAAACCAGCAAAATGACGGGTTATACCCCCTCAAGAATTACGAAGATAAGTGAAAACACTTGGGATTTGCTCTATGGCAAACCCTTAAAATAGGGGAAACCTTACTAATTATGTGGAAATAAGCCTAAAACCATGACTCAGATTAAACAAAACGACCTCATTCAAAGCGTTGCGGACGCATTCCAGTTCATTTCCTACTACCACCCGAAAGACTTTATTGATGCCATGGGCAAGGCTTACTCCCTAGAAAAAGGTGAAGCAGCCAAGGATGCGATTGCGCAAATTTTGACCAATAGCCGCATGTGCGCTGAAGGCCATCGTCCGCTTTGCCAAGATACTGGTATTGCAGTGGTCTTTCTGAAGATTGGTATGAATGTTCAATGGGCGGATGCCACCATGAGCGTGACTGAAATGGTGAATGAAGGTGTGCGTCGTGCCTACCTTAATCCTGACAACACCTTGCGCGCTTCTGTATTAACTGACCCCGCAGGTAAACGTAAGAACACTGGCGATAACACCCCCGCTGTTGTTCACTATGAGATTGTTCCAGGCGATGATGTTGAAGTAATTTGCGCAGCCAAAGGTGGTGGCTCTGAAAACAAAGCCAAGATGGTGATGCTCAACCCATCTGACTCGATCGTCGATTGGGTGCTGAAGACTGTGCCAACTATGGGTGCTGGCTGGTGCCCTCCTGGCATTCTTGGTATTGGTATTGGCGGCACACCAGAGAAAGCGATGCTGATGGCTAAGGAAGCTTTAATGGGTCCGGTAGATATTCAAGAATTGATTGAGCGTGGTTCTAAAAACCGCGTTGAAGAATTGCGTTTAGAACTCTATGACAAAGTCAACAAACTCGGTATTGGCGCTCAAGGCTTGGGCGGCTTAGCCACAGTTTTAGATATTAAGATTTTGGATTACCCAACTCACGCAGCCTCATTGCCTGTAGCAATGATTCCAAACTGCGCAGCGACACGTCACGTGCATTTCCATTTACACGGTGATGGTCCAGCGAAGCTTGAGGCTCCTTCTTTATCTGATTGGCCAGATGTGACTTGGACACCAGACGTTCAAAAATCTAAGCGCATCAATTTAGATACTTTAACTGCGGAAGAAGTCGCTAGCTGGAAACCAGGGGAGACATTACTCCTGAACGGCAAAATCTTGACTGGTCGTGATGCAGCTCATAAACGTATTCAGGACATGCTCGCGAAGGGTGAAGAATTACCAGTAAGCTTCAAAAACCGTGTCATCTACTACGTTGGCCCAGTAGATCCAGTACGTGATGAGGTTGTTGGTCCAGCAGGCCCCACTACTTCCACTCGCATGGATAAGTTCACCGAAATGATGTTGGCTAAAACTGGCCTAATCTCCATGATTGGTAAAGCAGAACGTGGTCCCGTGGCTATTGAAGCGATTAAGAAACATAAGTCCGCCTACCTCATGGCAGTTGGTGGCGCTGCTTACCTCGTTTCTAAAGCAATCCAGACCTCTAAAGTGGTTGGCTTTGCAGATCTTGGCATGGAAGCAATCTATGAATTTGAAGTCAAAGATATGCCAGTAACCGTTGCCGTGAATTCAGAAGGCATCTCTATGCATGAGACTGGTCCAAAAGAATGGCAAGCAAAAATTGGCGGAATTCCCGTCAAGATTGCTTAATCCATTTTTGCTGATTAGTTTTAACTTGGTACTGAGTTGACACTGAATTGTCGTTAATAGGCGTTTTTGATTCTGGCGTTGGTGGCTTATCCATTTTGGATGAGGCGCTACGCCAGCTTCCACAACACGACTACATCTATTTGGCTGATTCAGCAAATGCGCCTTATGGTGAAAAATCTCCTGATTGGATTGCGGATCGTAGCCTAAGCCTTTGCAAGTATCTCGCTCAAGCTGGCTGCGATGCCATCGTGGTTGCTTGCAACACTGCTACCGCAGAAGCAATTAAAGATATTCGCGCAGCAATCCCAATTCCCATTGTGGGCGTTGAGCCAGGCATTAAGCCTGCTGCCATGCAATCGGCAAACGGCATCGTTGGAGTATTAGCCACTGAAGCGACTTTAAATAGCGACAAGTTCAATGCCCTACTCTCAACATTACCCAATCATTGTCAATTTATTAAACAAGCTGGCGCAGGACTAGTGCCGCTAATTGAGGCAGGCAAAGCTAACGATGGTGAAACTCTAGAGTTACTTGCTAAGCATTTAGAGCCCATTCAGGCGGCAGGCTCCGACACGATTGTCTTAGGCTGCACTCACTACCCGTTTTTACGCAAAGCCATTCGCAAACTACTTGGCGAAAAAATTACTCTCATCGATACCAGTGAAGCAGTAGTAAAGCAATTAAAGCGGCAATTAGAGACGCTTGCGCTCAATCAAGGAGATTTCGCCGATAGCGATTCCTCAGAATATGGTGCCGTACATTTTTTTAGCAGCAAAGATGAGCAAGCGCTTTTGAAGATGGCGCAAGATTTAATGCACACCGATCTCAAGAACCATCGCATTAGTACAGCGCAAT
This sequence comes from Polynucleobacter sp. MWH-UH25E, assembly GCF_018687095.1. Classification (NCBI taxonomy): domain Bacteria; kingdom Pseudomonadati; phylum Pseudomonadota; class Betaproteobacteria; order Burkholderiales; family Burkholderiaceae; genus Polynucleobacter; species Polynucleobacter sp. MWH-UH25E. The sequence continues at coordinate 1,728,214 of NZ_CP061286.1, forward strand.
TGGGATCGGCATTATGAGTACATTTTGGCAAAGGATGGATGAACGACTACCATTCACCAAAAGTGAACGCATCATTATTGGAATCGTGCTTTTATTGCACGCTTTGCCTGCCTTTGAATTCTTAAACTGGTCATCTAAGCCAACTCACGTAGATGATGAGCGAGTCATGGCCAATCTAGTTAGCCCAGATACAGATTCAAGCAAAAGCCAACAACCACCTGCGCCACCGCCAAAGCCCAAAGTAGAACCAAAAAAGAAAACGGCGGAAGAAAAGTCTTCTCAAAAGCCAACACCAGCACAAACTCAAAATACCCCTACACAAAAGAATGAATCATCTTCTCAAAGTCAGATGCAAAATGCCGCTGTAGCACCAGCGACTTCTGGTGGAGCAAGTGGCACCCCAATACAGACGGACATTGGTAAACTGGTCGTCGTGTTCCAGCCTGATGCTGATGGATATTACCCTTCGTTCTCCAAGAGATCTGGGGAGCAAGGAACGGCAGTAGTGCGTTTAATTATTTCTGAAACGGGTGAAGTTGAAGATGTTGCCTTATTGCAATCAAGCTCCTTTCCTAGACTCGATCGCGCTGCTACTGATATCGGCCGGCGTTACCGCTTTAAACCTTTTTTAGTCAATGGCTCACCCCAACGAATTTCAACAAATCTTTTAATTAAATTTAACCTCAAGAATTAAGCGCTATGAATACACCTTTTGGAATTGCGAATCTCTGGCTTGAAGGCGACGGCATCACCCGCTTTGTGGCAATTGCCCTACTAGCATGCTCAATCATTACTTGGGTTATTTTGCTCACTCGCCTTTGGGAATTACGCAACCTTCGCAAACTCAAGCCTGAGCTCGATCAATTTTGGCACGCAAACTCATTTGAGCAAGGCTTGCAATCCTTTAGCACACCGACTAGCAATCCCTACTATCAGATTGCCAAATCTGCGAGCAGCGCTTCAGTGCACCACCAAGGCCAATCGAGCAATCATCGTGAATTACTTCAAACCTTGAACTATTCAGAGTGGATGGCAAGAAGCATTAAGAACAGCATTGATGGCGTAGCCGCAACTCTACAGAAGGGTCTAACCTTTTTGGGCTCAACTGGCGCGACTGCACCGTTTATCGGCTTATTTGGCACTGTATGGGGCATCTACCATGCGCTGATTTCGATTAGTAGCTCTGGTAGCGCTCAAATCGATCAAGTTGCAGGCCCAATTGGTGAAGCCTTGATCATGACCGCCTTAGGTCTTGCCGTAGCAATTCCTGCGGTATTGGGATTTAACGCTATTAATCGCGCAAACAAATTGTTTGTTGCCGATCTCAATCGCTTTGGCAATGATTTGTTAGCCTATTTTGTCACTGGTGCCCGTGTGAATTCCGGAGAATAAGTATGGCGTTTCATTTGCAAGACGATCAAAACGATGACGCCATCATGGCGGAAATCAACATGACGCCAATGGTGGATGTCATGTTGGTGCTGCTGATTATTTTCATCATCACCCTACCTGTTATTCAACAAGCCGTGAAAGTTGAATTACCTAAAGCCAATAGCGTGCGCAATGAAGTAAAGCCTGAGTCAGTCCAACTGACGATTGATGCCAAAGGTCAAATCTTTTGGAATAGCACTCAGATTGATCTCAAGACCTTTGATGGCTATGCAGAAAAAGCAGCTCAAAAAGATCCTCAACCAGAGATAAATTTACGCGCCGATAAGGCTGTGAAATACGAGTATGTGGCGCAAGTGCTTGCCGCATCTCGCCGTGCAGGCTTGACGAAACTGGGATTTGTTACAGAGCCTAACTAGACCCCTTAGAAGCTAGGTCTGGGCCTGGTGCGTCTTATTTACTAGTGACTCTGTAAGGCATCTTCGTTAACGCGCAACTCTCTTCGCTCACATGTGTGCCATTACCAATTGTGGCACCCAAAATTCCACCCTGAATCTTTTCTACTTTTTTGAGCTTGCCTGTAATGGGGTCTAGTGTGATTTGCGTTGCTACCGTTCCAGCAGAATAAGCAACATCCATTATTTTTTCTGGCTCAAAACTCGCCTCAATCAAAATCACAATGTTGGGACGCGCCATAGTTACACTCTTGACCACCTGCTTTCCGAATTCATCAGACTGATCTAAATCACGATCATCTAGATACACCTTGGCTTTCTGGTTTCCAGATGCCAAGGTAATTTTCATGTCGTACTCCTCCGTGTAATCCTTTTCTTTTCTTGAGCAATGAAACTCCATCACATCAATCGACCACGCTAATACAGGAATTGAAGACAGGCAAAGACAGAAAAGGATTTTGGACAAATTCATAAGAAATGAATACGAGGAATGAGTTTGGTGCCCGGGGCCGGAATCGAACCGGCACGACTGTTTAGGTCGCAGGATTTTAAATCCTGTGTGTCTACCGATTTCACCACCCGGGCTCGCACAAGCAATAACTGCCGCGCATGTAAATCAAGACAGGGTGAATTTTAGCATGTAGGCTAAAAACAGACTTTAATAGTCCTTCGGACTTAAAATCCAAAGGTGGGTTGACCTAAATCATTACAATATTTATATGAATTCTCGGGGCGAGATTGCCGGCATTTACAAACTCTTGCGACCGCTTCGTTGGGTTGCTGGGGGCTCTGTATTAATCGTACTGGCAGTTGTTATTGCTTATCTGTACTCAGCCCAATCTAACCCCTCCGGCAAAAGAACAATCAAAAGCCTAGGTGATTCTGTTGTTATCTCTTTTGATGAAACTGGCATCCCGCATATCCAAGCAAAAAGCCAATCTGATGCCCTATTTGCATTAGGCTACCTTCATGCAACTGAGCGCTCTTGGCAGCTAGAAATGAATCGTCGCATCGCTAGCGGACGACTATCGGAAATCCTAGGTCAAGACACGGTGAGCATCGACCGTTTCATTAGAACTTTAGGTGTAAAACGCGCAGCAGAAAAGCAGTTTGATAAATATCCCGTTGCCGCAAAAAGATTGCTTCAAGCTTATGCCGATGGTGTCAATGCTGGTAATGCGAACTTGGGATGGGCGCTTCCAGTGGAATATTTTTTAACTGGCTCTAAACCAGGACACTGGTCACCTACCGATAGTGTTGCCTGGATGTTGATGATGGCGTATGACTTAGGCGGTAACTGGCAGAAAGAATTGCAACGACTTGAGCTTTCGCAATACCTAAGCACAAAAGAAGTTTGGGAAGTAATCCAGCCCTATTCTCACAACGAACCAGTCAGCAATATGGACTTTGCCAAGATGTACCATGAGCTGAACGTATTTAATACAAATCCCAAGGGGGAAAATCATAAATCCAAGAAACTACCCTCTACCGAACTAAGTACAAATGACTTACCTGGCGGCAAAGATGGAATTGGTTCAAATAATTGGGTTTTGAGCGGCAAGCTTACCGATACTGGTAAGCCATTATTGGCAAATGACCCACATCTTGGTTTGTCTGCACCTGCGGTTTGGTACTTTGCCCATTTAGATGCGCCAGGATTAAATGTTATCGGCGGCACGCTTCCCGGTATTCCAGCGATAGTTTTAGGTAGAACTGAAAAATACGCATGGAGCTTTACGAACACCAATCCTGATGTTCAAGATACTTACCTAGAACAATTAGATCCAAATAATCCAGGAATGTATCGCGGCCCAAATGGGATGTTGCCATTTACAGTTCGCCAAGAAATTATTGATATCAAGGGATCAACTCCGCTAACATTTATTGTTAAAGAAACACGCCATGGTCCGGTGATTTCAGATTCTTATGCTCGTGTACAACGTGCGATTGATACCAAACGTTATGCGCTTGCTCTACGTTGGACTGCTTTGGATACTGAAAACCAATCTGTCGCTGGCCTACTTGAGATGAATCGAGCCAAGGACCTTGATTCATTTAAGGCGGCATTGCATAAAAACTATGCGCCGATGCAAAACGTTGTCATGGCAGATACAGAAGGAAATATCTCCTATCAAGCTGCAGGTGTTGCGCCAAAACGGACGCTTCATCAGGGACTCTATGGTGTTGCCCCAGCCCCTGGCTGGGATAAGCAGTATGACTGGAATGGCTATCTACCCTTTGATCAATTACCAGCTAGCAATAATCCGGAGCAAGGCTGGATTGCAACTGCAAACCAACAAATCATCGCCTCCAATAATCCCAATCCACTCACGGCTGATTGGGATGTACCAACCCGATATGACCGTATTGTGCAAATGATTAAGGAGCGAAGCACTCACGATACGCAATATGTAAAGAAGATGCAGGGTGATACGCTCTCATTAGGCGCCACCCCGCTTCTCGATTTATTCAAGTCTTCCCAACCAAAACATGCCCTGGGCGCAAAAGCACTTGAGCTCACTAAAAACTTTGATGGCAATATGAGCATTGATAGTCCGAGCGCATTAATCTTTAATGCCTGGGCCGATCAACTTACTCGCAATGTGTTCTCCAGACTAAGCTATTTGTTTTTTGAAAACTATGGAGCACGGAACTATCGCTTTCCACTGATTTCGATCCTCCAGAATCCCAATAGCCCATGGTGCGACATACCAAGCACTCCTGCTGTTGAAACCTGTGCCGAGTCTTCCAATATCGCCTTTGATCGCGCACTAGAGTACTTAAGCGATCAATATGGTAATGATCCAAAATCATGGTCATGGGGTAAGGCGCATCTTGCCATTTCAGAGCATCGCCCCTTAAGCAAGGTTCCCGTGCTTGGCAAGTTCTTTAATATCACCACACCATTTCCGGGTGATAGCTTTTCAGTCAATGTGGGTCGACTTGAGCTCAATAATTCCCAAAATCCATTTGAAACATTACAAGCCCCTAGTCTTCGCACGATTTATGACTTATCCGATCTTGAAAAATCCCTCTTTATTTATCAAGCGGGTCAATCAGGTTGGGTCCAGAGCCCTTGGTACCGAAATATGAGTTCGCTTTGGGCTAAAAATGAGTACCTCCCCTTACAAATGAAGCCTGAGAAGATGACCCACACCCTGGAATTAAGCAATAAATAGGCCCCGATATGGCAAAGTTGCTGTAGCCGTATAAAATAATCTTCAAGCTTAATCCTTAGCTACATCATTCATTAATAAGGTACTTCATGAAAAAGATTCTTCTTGCTACGCTGACTGCTTCAACGCTTTTTGTTGCCACACAAGGCGTTGCTAATGCGGCCTGGAAAGAACTCGGCTCCAATGCAGTCATGACTGTTTACGTCGATCTAGATACCGTTCAAACGCAAGGTGAGAAAGCCCAAATCTTTTCTATGCTCGACTTTAAGAAACCAGGAACCAATCCAAACAATAAAGAGCCTGTTAACTCCATCATTGGACTAAATGAATTTGACTGCCCATCAGTGAGCTACCGCCCAATAGCCTATAAAGAATTTTCAGGAAACAAAGGGGCAGGCAAGGTCGTTTCAGAAAACAATACTCCTGACAGCAAGTATGAGCCTGTAGTGAGCGAAAGCTGGACTGCTGGTGTTTTTAATACTGTCTGCAAAGTAGCGAAGTAAGCTCGATTTAATCTATGCGGGCGCTTTGGATTGCCTCGCTTTTAGTTTCTATAGCCAGCACAATTTATCTACAAGGTTGTGCCGCTCCTCTTGCGGCAATTGGTGCCAGCAGCACGGCTGCAGCTAGCTCGGCTGGCACCAGCGTTGCTGCTGTTGCAGTAGCTAACCCCGTTACCGCAACCAGTGTGGCATCAACCGTTACTACGGGTAAATCACCTTTAGAGCATGTAGCATCTGCGGCTACCAAAAAGGAATGCAGCTTTACCAATATCGTTGGCCCCAAACCCATCTGCGAAGAAATACCCGTCCCTAGAGTTATCGATAAGAGCTCGCCACTCACTGGCCCAGCCGATCCACCCAAAGACCCTATCAAGAAATAATTACTTTGAATTTAGTCATTACCGACTAGTAAAGGCTAAAATCAGGGTTTACCAGCACTATTTACGCTTCTGAAGATGACAACTGAAAACTATTACCTCATGCTGACCTGCCCAAACAAACCTGGAATTGTGGCTGCTGTATCCACTTATATTTTTCAAGCTGGTGGGGATATTGAGGAGGCACAACAGTTTGATGACAAGGCTTCAAAACGCTTTTTCATGCGCGTTAGCTTTAGCTGCCCTACCGATGGCAACACTTTGCGATCTGGTTTTACTGAAATCGCAAAACGTTTTGAGCTCACTTGGAATTTGCGCGCAGTAAAAGATCTCAAACGCGTACTCATCATGGCTTCTAAATTAGATCACTGCTTGGTCGATCTTCTCTATCGCTGGCGTATTGGTGAACTACCGATGATTATCTGTGGAATTGTTTCTAATCATCCACGTGATGTTTATGCCAGCATTGATTTTGCTGATATCCCCTTCTATCACTTACCAGTGACCCCGGAGACCAAGCCTGCACAAGAATCAAAACTCTTGGACATCATTGCCGAATCTAAGGTTGATATGGTGATTTTGGCGCGCTATATGCAAATTCTCTCTGATGATTTATCTACCAAATTATCGGGACGTTGCATTAACGTACACCACTCATTCCTGCCTAGCTTTAAGGGGGCTAAGCCATACCATCAAGCGCACGCTCGCGGCATTAAATTGATTGGTGCAACTGCGCACTTTGTTACAAGCGATTTAGATGAAGGCCCAATCATTGAACAAGACGTCACTCGTGTTACACACGGCGATACCCCAGAAGATCTCGTACGCAAAGGTCGCGACCTAGAGCGTACTGTTCTCTCACGCGCTCTGCGCTATTACTTGCACGACCGCGTATTAATTAACGGCGCAACCTCAGTCGTGTTTTCTGACTAATTAACTCTGATTAATTGGCTCTGACTAATTAGTTTTTTGCTTTCATTAAGGCCTTACCCCTGGAGACTCCAGGGGAAGTCCTCGAGCACGGGCAGCAAGAAATAATTCAAGTTGCGCCATTTCAGGGGAGCCGTAATCAAATTGCTGAGCTCTAACGCCACTCATGCAGTTACGCAAACGACGCTGTAAAGAACCCAAAGTTTGCCACTCCAAGCGGTAGATTGGATAGGCATTGGGATGCCCTTGTGGAATGACTGCACCGCCCAATTTAAGTCCTGCTCGCTCTTCATGACACTGTGCGCAAGATAAATTGAGCTGCCCCATTCGTTCGTAAAAATTTTTGCGACCTTTTTGCATGGCGCTTTTATTTTCAGGGGTCTCGCGAACGGCAATAGGCAAACCTTTTGATTGATAGGCAACAAACGCGGTCAGAGCAAGAAGATCTTTACTCTCGTAAGCAAGAGCTGTTGAGGCTTGAGCCTGAGTTCTACATTGATTGATTTGTCCCTCAAGGGTTAGCAATTTCCCTTTAATGATTTTGGGGAATACAACGGCCACTCCACGCATCGACTTTTTCGCCTCGCCATGACAGCTGGCACATGATTTTCCATTTTGTTCAGAGGGCTTATTCCACAGGGTCTCACCATCACCCACCCAAAACATCGCTGGATTTAAGCTTGCATCGTCTTGCATAGCTTTGTTCTCAGCCGACATGAGTTCATAACTTGACTGAGGTTTTAATTTACTGAGATCCGTTGCACCACTGACAGTAGAAGCAAATAAATATAAAAGGCCCAATACAAAAGCCCAAGCTTTTGAAGTGCTCATGAAACCGTTATGTGGGCTTGGTTAATTGCTTCATAGCCATCATCGCCAACCCATCTAAATTCCAGGTTACCGGTTTCTGTAGCAATGGTAGTGAAAATAATTAATGGGTTGGCGCCAGTACCTGGATAAAAATCAGCCCTAAAGACTTCTACATTGTTATAGGTGCAGGTGAATTCACGAATAATATCGCGAGGAATCAATTTACCGCCTTCGGTATACCGAAAACCTGACTCCATATCATGCTGCGCAATTGCGCGAATCTCAATAATCGAACCCTGCTTTGCTGTGCTTGGCATGGTGATTGAGGTACGTGATGTTTTACTCATTATCGTGTCCTCACACAAGCTCTGTACAGGCTGAGAGTGTTACCAAAGTTTCGGCAGAACCTTGATAGAAAGTGCCATCACTCATTTGCGCAATTGCCCATACTGTTTGACTGTCTGCCAAACGTACACGAGTCGTAATATTGGCGGTTCCAGATCGTGGTGTTAAGTGCACTGTGAATATATTTGGCAAAGGGTTGCCCTCTGCAATGACGTGAACGGATTTAACATAATTATTCGCAGTCATTGGGCTATCCACACTCAGCTTGAGTACCACTAAGTTTCCGTTTTCTACAAGCGGTGGAATAACCAGCTTCACCTTGCCGTCAATAATAGGCTTACCACCCGTGATTTCTTGTATAGCTTTTGTTGCATCTTCTTTTTTGGCCAATACAGTTAAGGGGCTAAACCAAGCACCCAAAGCCAAAATACTGAGACTTTGAATTCTTTTTAACCAATGGCGGCGACTTGATTGCATCTTCATAACTCAATAAGTGTATTTTGTTTATTGTTTAGTTGCTTGTTATTTTTGGCTTTTGATTCCCGTTCTGCAGGGTTAGCAAAAACGCAACAACATCCTCGATTTCTTGCGCAGTCAAAATCGTTTGGCCTGCAAACTTACTTGCCACACGATTTAAATGATCTGTACGGTAATAAGAAGGCATGATGGTATTGGGATTGAAATAACTTGCATAAACGATTCTGGCACGCAGCTGAGGCGCGGTCAAAGAGGCAACGCTACTAGCTAGATCCGGAGCCAAATTACCCTGAAAGCGTTCTTCTGGAAATGGTCCGCTATGACAAAGAATACACAGGCCTGTTTGACGACTCAAAACAATCGCACGACCATGTTGTGGATCTCCTGGGATTACGGTAAGGGGCTTTTCAATTTGACCCGCCACCATTTCTTGGGCAAATGCTCCAGAAAAACTAAGGGCGCCTAGCAATATGATCGCTAGAACGCCCTTCTTGCTCATCTACTGCACTTCTCTGAATTAAACGAGCTTGATGCCGCTATTTTTCAGAGGGACTGTGCGGTAACGCTTGCCAGTAGCGCGATAGATTGCATTGAGCACCGCAGGTGCTGCAACTGCAATTGTTGGCTCACCAACGCCACCCCAGTCCTTACCACCACCTTGGATGATGATAGTTTCTACTTTTGGCATTTGCGCAAGTCGAATCGAATTAAAGGTATCGAAGTTCTTCTGTACGACCGCGCCCTTCTCAAGCGTAATCTCCTCCTCAAAGAGTGCGGATAGGCCGTACACGAAAGAGCCTGATACCTGACGATTAACTTGCGCTGGGTTAACTACATAACCAGGATCAGTTGCAGCAACAATGCGATGAATCTTCACCTCGTTACCATTTGTCACCGAAAGCTCACAAGCTGCTGCAACGTAGCTACCAAATGAGCGCATCTGCGCAACACCGCGATAAAAACCGGGCGCTGCAGGCTTAGTCCAGCCAATACCATCAGCAACTGCATTTAATACCGCTACCGCTCTTGGGAACTCTTGCATATGCTTGCGACGGAACTCCACCGCATCCATACCAGTTGCTTCTGCCAATTCATCCATGAATGTCTCAATGAAAATGGCATTTTGGTTAACGTTAACACCGCGCCAGAATCCTGGTGGCACATGGGTGTTACGCATGGCATGATCAATCGTCAAGTTAGGGAAGCTGTAGGTAATGCCATGCTCACCGCTTGGCTCAAGACCTTGGAATGTCAATGGATCTTTACCTTTATTTGCTGCTACAACTGCTGGGCGCACGGCAGCCAAAATAGATTGGCCTGATAAGCGCATATTCAAACCAGTGACATTTTTCTTATCATCGATTGCTGCAGTCATTTTGCACATCATCACCGGATGGTAACGACCTTGCGTCATATCCTCTTCACGGGTCCAGATCAACTTAATCGGTGTACCAGGCATTTGCTTGGCAATATTCACCGCCTGGGTGGTGTAATCCTGGAAGGCGCCACGACGACCAAAGCCGCCGCCAAGGTTTACTTTATAGACATTGCACTTCTCGGCAGGCAAACCAGAAGCAGCAATCACCGCCGCTAAAGATGCCTCACCGTCTTGGGTAGGAACCCATGCTTCGCAAGAATCTGGAGTCCATTTTGCTGTAGCTGTTTGTGGCTCAAGCGTTGCATGATTTAAGAATGGGTAGAAGTAAGTAGCCTCTACCTTCTTGGATGCGCTTGAGAGAGCAGACTTAACATCGCCATTAGTGTTGTGAACAAATGCATCATCTGCATTCAGGCCATCCTCAAGCATCTTCTTAATTGAAGCGCTTGAAACATCACCATTCGCACCGTTATCCCAAACGATGTTAACTTGGTCCAAAGCAGTCTTAGCTTGCCAGAAAGTATCAGCAACCACAGCAACTGCTGAATCGCCAACTTGAACAACTTTCTTAACACCCTTCATGCTCTGAGCTTTAGCGGCGTCATAACTCTTTACTTTACCGCCGAATACTGGACACTCCTTAATATTGGCAACGAGCATGCCAGGCATTTTGAGGTCAATGGCATAAATCTGACGGCCTGTCACCTTATCAGATACGCCATCAATACGATCTACTGGCTTACCAATCAGCTTCCACCCTTTTGGATCCTTCAGTGGAACTTCCGTTGGTACTGGCAACTGAGATGCCGCTACAGAAACTTTTCCAAACGTTGTTTTGCGTCCTGATGGAGTGTGGGTGATCACGCTATTAGCGGCAACGCACTCTGAAGCGGGCACATTCCATTGATTTGCTGCCGCCTGAATCAACATCATGCGGGCAGCTGCACCGCCCTTACGAACATATTGCTCTGAAGTACGAATACCACGGCTACCGCCGGTTGAGTAGCTACCCCATACCGCTTTACGCTTTAAGCTTTCTGCCGGGCTTGGATATTCATAATTGACTTTTTTCCAGTCGCACTCTAACTCTTCGGCAACCATCTGTGCCAAGCCAGTAATCGTGCCTTGACCCATTTCTGAGCGAACGATACGAACAACAACATCATCATTTGGCTTCACGACTACCCATACACCAATCTCTGGAGTAGCTAAAGGTGCCATAGAGGTAGTACCTGTGCCCATTGCAGCATTGGCACTGGACATAAAGCTCAAATCAAAACCGATTGCTAAGCCTGTAGCAATGGCGCTAGAACCAACTACAAACTGGCGGCGGGAAGTATTAATTGCATTTGTCATGATTACCTCCTTAAGCCTTGCTAGCAGCATGAATAGCTGCACGCACTTGTTGGAATGTGCCACAACGGCAGATATTGGTGATGGACTCATCAATCTGAGCATCAGTTGGTTTTGGATTGTTGCGAAGCAATGCAGTGGTTGCCATCACCATGCCAGATTGGCAGTAGCCACACTGAGGTACTTGATTGTCAACCCATGCCTTTTGCACTTTAGAAAGCTGACCACTCTTCTCTAAACTCTCAATCGTTTCAATTTTTTTACCTTCTGCTGCAGCAACTGGTAAAGAACAACTGCGTAAAGCCTGCCCCTCAAACAAGACTGTGCAAGCACCACATTGGCCAACACCACAACCGTATTTAGTTCCAGTTAAGCCAATTTGCTCGCGGATTACCCATAACAAGGGGGTATCCGGATCAACGTCCACTTTATATTTTTTGCCATTGACATTTAACTCGGCCATTACGGTCTCCTATTAGTCTCTTTTTGTATTCGTTTTAGTAAATAGGGGCATAAACCCCTAGGTATTTATGTAGATATCTTAAACAAGAATTAAATTATTGCTATGCAACATAAATCTAGCCTGTAAGATCAATTCATGATTTTTGGCTTAGTTCAAATCCTCCTCTTTCAAAGCCTAGGCGAACTAGTCTCCAAGTTCCTGCTCCCCGCCCTCCCAGGTCCAGTTATTGGGCTAGTTCTATTGGTTATTTGGCTAGTCATTCGCAAAGGTATCAATGCGGAGCTGGCAACAGTCGCTGACACCTTTAGCCAGTATCTTGGGCTTTTATTTGTGCCAGCAGCTGTTGGAGTGGTTTTATTCCTGCCGCAACTCAAAGCAAATGCCTTTGCCATCATTACAGCTTTAGTTGGAAGTGTCATTCTCACCATTAGCTCAAGCGCTTTTGTGGTTCGCCTTCTAAGCAAGAAAGCAAGCGATGAGTGAAAAACATTCCATCGTTGAAATTTGGGTATACCTATCTGGTAGCCCATTATTCGCGCTCTTTATCACCTTGGCGGCTTATCAGATTGGCCTGACTATCTATAAGCACTCAAAACAAAATCCGCTAGCCAATCCTGTGGCAATTGCGATTTTGATAGTTGCCAGCACAATTCAATTGATTGACATGCCCTACTCAACTTATTTTGAGGGCGCACAATTTATTCACTTCTTATTAGGCTCGGCAACAGTATCACTTGCAATCCCGATCTACCGAGGACTCAATAGTCTCAAAGGCCGCTCTATTCCCCTGTTAGTTTCGCTATGCACGGGTGGCTTGGTGTCTATTGTGAGTGCGGTAGGCATTGCCACTCTCCTAGGTGCTGATAGCAGCATCACTGGAGCTATGTACCCTAAATCAGTAACTGCTCCGATTGCCATGGGTATCGCAGAACGCATTAATGTATCGCCAACACTAACCGCCATCTTTGCAGTTAGCACAGGAATATTGGGTGCAATCTTGGCGCCATTTGTTTTGAATGCCCTTGGAATGAAGGCTTGGTGGCAAAGAGGTTTTGCGATTGGTATTGGCGCGCATGGGATTGGCACATCACGCGCTTTTAGCATCCATCCCGAGGCAGGAACCTACGCCAGCCTAGCAATGGGAATGAACGGTGTTATCAGCGCCGTTACTATCCCTATCATTTATCACGTACTAAATCGATAAACGTATTAACTGAGCTTCATCGCAGCATCAACGGCATCGCTAAGTACGCTACACAAGAACTCCACCTCTTTCGGCTCAGAAATAAATGGGGGGCCAACAGCGATGACATCACCCGCTACTCGCACTAATACCCCACGCTCAATACAGGCCTCCAAAACCTTGAGGGCTCGTAAGCCTGGCTTACCTGCAATGTGCTCAAGCTCGACTGCGCCAGAAAGTCCAAAGTTCCGAATATCTAATACGCCTGTTTTTCCTTTCATGGCATGCAAACCATTTTCTAGGACGGGTTCTAGTGCTCTTGCGCGATTCACCAAATCATCTGATTCAAAAATATCGAGCACCGCATGACCTGCAGCCGTAGGAATTGGGTGCCCCGAGTAGGTGTAGCCATGGAAAAACTCAATAGCCTGCTCTTGGCCGCCATTGGCAATGATGTTGTCATAAATATCACCACGCACAATCACCCCACCCAATGGAATCACGCCATTGGTAATCGCCTTAGCAAAAGTGATCATGTCAGGCACTACGCCAAATCTGTCAGCGCCAAAATTTGCGCCTAGACGACCAAATCCGGTAATCACCTCATCAAAGATCAGCAAGATGCCATGCTTAGTACAAATTTCGCGGATCTTTTGTAAGTAACCTTGTGGCGGCACAATCACGCCAGTTGAGCCTTGCACTGGTTCAAGAATGACCGCCGCAATCGTATTGGCATCATGTAGAGCTACGATCTTCTCTAACTCATCCGCTAGATGCGCGCCCCAAGTTGGCAAGCCTTTTGAGAAAGCCATCTGCGAAAGATTTAATGTATGCGGCAAATGGTCGACACCAGGCATCATCATGCTGGCAAACATCTTGCGGTTAGCCACCATCCCCCCAACTGAAATACCACCCATACCAACACCATGGTAGGCACGATCTCGTCCAATCATGCGAATGCGCGAAGCATTACCCATCACACGGTGATACCCAATGGCAATCTTGAGAGCAGTATCAACCGCTTCCGAGCCAGAGTTTGTGAAAAAGACTTTATCTAGGCCTTTAGGGGCCATGTCCGCAATACGGGTTGCCAAGCGAAAAGTATCTTCACTTGCCATCTGAAATGCGGGGCAATAATCCATCGTTTCATATTGTTTGGATATCGCTGCACCAATACGTGGATCAGCATGCCCTAAAGGTGAGCACCACAGCCCAGATAAGCCATCAAACAACTTACGTCCATGATCATCAAAGTAGTATGCTCCTTTAGCAGACTGCATGATCTTGGGATGTTGGTGAAAATATCGATTGGGCGTGAATGGCAACCAATAGGCTGACATATCTACTCCATTTACGGTTTTATTCGATCCGCTCATATGATTGTGTCTCTGTGTAATACATTGAAATATCCAATACTATATTACCCAATAACTCTAGCAATCTATTTCAACCATTAGAACTCTCGGACTTTGAAATGACCTTTACAAAATCTCTCTTATATGGTCTTTGCGCAATTGCAAGCTTATGCGTATCGGTTCATGCCGCCAATGAAACTGATTGGCCTAAGAAACCCATCGTTGCAATAGTGTCCTTTCCTGCAGGTGGATCTACCGATATTTTTGCGCGCAGCGTAACGGCTCCTTTGGCCGAAGCCTTGGGTCAATCGATTGTGGTCGATAACAAACCAGGTGCTGGTGGGATGATTGGTCTTCAAGCAGCCGCTAAAGCTGCTCCAGATGGCTATACGATTCACATTAGCGCTCTTACGAATCAATCCATCTCTTCGGCACTATTTAAAAATCCCCCGGCTGATTTGCAAAAAGATTTTGTTCCGGTTGCCTTGATTGGAACAGTACCCCATCTCATTGTGATTAACCCCACAGTGCCGGCTAAAAATCTTCCTGAACTCATCGCCTTTATCAAATCCAAGAAGGGGAATTTCAACTACGCCTCTCAAGGTAATGGCAGCTTGTCTCACCTAGAGTCAACCATGTTTATGGAACGCATAGGTGCCAGCGGGACACATATTCCTTACAAAGGCAGCAGCTTTGCCCTTCCTGATTTAATTGCAGGCAACACCTTGATGATGTTTGATAGTGTGACAGCCTCGCTACCTCATATTCAAAGTGGAAAGCTACGCCCGATTGCGATTGCTGCAGCGGAACGCTCACCACTCATGCCAAATGTGCCAACACTCGGCCAAGACGGAATGAAGTCATTTGATGTGGAAAACTTTTACGCTATATATGTTCCTAAGGGTACATCGCCAAGCATTGTTGCAAAGTTAGAGCGCGAAATCCGCAAGATTTTGACTAATCCCGATTTCAAGGCGCGGATGGCAACCCAAGGTATTCATCCGCAATTTGCTAATTCAGAGAAGTTAAGTGAAATCACCGCAAATGAAGCAAACAAATGGGAGAAAGTAGTAAAGTCTGCCAATGTCAAAGTCGATTAACCCACTAAATATATAAGTCATGTTGATTTCCCCTCCTTTCGGTGGCGGTCGCGCCCCAGTTCTTGCCAGAAATACGGTTGCCAGCTCTCAGCCACTCGCCACTCAAGCAGGTATTGAGGCACTTCAGAGCGGTGGGAATGCAGTTGACGCCGCCTTAGCCACAGCTATCACACTGACAGTTGTAGAGCCCACCATGAATGGTCTTGGAGGCGATGGTTTCGCCATCTTGTGGGATGGCAAACAAATTCATGGACTCAATGCATCAGGTCGTGCGCCGGCAGCTTGGACCCCAGAATATTTTGCTGGCAAATCCGCAATGGATTTAATTGGCTGGAATACAGTTACCGTGCCTGGCATGGTGGCTGGCTGGGTTGAGCTTTCCAAAAAATTTGGCAAGCTTCCATTTGCACAACTATTTAAGCGTGCGATTGATTACGCAGAAAATGGCTTTCCTGTCTCCCCCGTCATTGCACGTCAATGGCGTGAAGCGATTCCGATTCTTAAAAACCAACCCGGATTTTCAGAATCCTTTCTGATTGATGGCAAAGCGCCTCAAGCTGGTCAGATCTGGAAATACCCAGCGCAAGCAAAAACCCTCAAAGAAATTGCTACTACTCAAGGTGAATCTTTCTACAGGGGTCCCTTAGCTCAAAGCATGGTCGACTTTGCGCAATCAACAGGTGGTTGCTTCACCATGCAAGACTTTGCAGACAATAAGCCAGATTGGGTTGAGCCATTGGCATTTGATTATGGTGATTACACCCTTCTAGAGATTCCGCCCAATGGCTCAGGCATTGCTGCACAAATGGCTTTAGGAATCTTGCAAGCGGCAAATGTTAAACAATACCCTGCTAACTCTGCGCAACGTATCCATTTGCAGATTGAAGCTATGCGACTGGCCTTTGCCGATGCATATGCCTATGTATCTGATGCCAGATCTATGGGTGTTCCAGTGACCAAACTTTTGAGTCGCGACTATCTAGCGAGCCGCGCTGCATTAATTGATCACAATAAAGCAGGCAGCTACGGCGCTGGCGATCCTCACTCTGGTGGCACTGTGTACTTATGCGCTGCCGATGAATCTGGCATGATGATTTCCTACATCCAATCAAACTTCAAAGGCTTTGGTTCTGGTGTAGTGGCACCTGGCGGCATCGCTTTTCATAATCGCGGCATGAGCTTTAGCCTGCAAGATGGGCACCCCAACCAAGTTAGCCCTGGAAAGCGCCCTTTCCATACCATCCTCCCCGCCTTCTTAACCAAGAATGGTAAGCCAGCAATGGCGTTTGGCGTAATGGGTGGGAATATGCAACCTCAAGGTCACATTCAATTTGTGATGCGCTTCGTAGATGAATACCTCAATCCACAAGCATGCTCTGATGCACCGCGCTGGCGAATTGATGACTTAGGAAAACTCACTGTTGAGGCAGCGATGCCACAAAGTATTGTGGATGGACTCAGAGCCATGGGGCACGAAGTTGCAGTTCAGCCTGCTAACAGCTTAGATTTTGGTAGCGCTCAAGCGATTGCCAAATTAAGTGATGATGCTGTTTCTGCTTATATCGCTGGTAGCGACCATCGACGCGATGGTTTGGCGGCTGGTTTTTAATTACTGAGGTCTTGGCAGACACGCGAGATAAAAACGCTTAATTTCTTGATCACAACTCACGTCTCTGGGTTCAATGGGTCTCTGCAAGGTGATGCCCTCGATGGTTTTACAGCGACTTAATGCGACATAAACCTGACCCGAAGCAAAAGCGCCTGTTGAAAGATCTACTTTGACTTTATCAAGTGTCTTTCCTTGACTCTTATGAATCGTCACCGCCCAAGCCAGCATGAGTGGTATCTGGACATAGGTACCAATAATGCTGGGGGATATTTTTCCTGACATCATGTCGTGGTCATAACGATAGGATTCCCATTGGTGCCCGGTTACCTCCACGGTATTGGAATAAGGCCCGTTTTGCGCCATCACTTTGACCTTATCGGGTAATAGCTCGCGCACCACTCCAATGGTTCCATTAACCCATCGTTTCGGAAATCCAGGGTCAGTTGCGGTAAACATCACCTTAGCGCCCACTTTAAGAGTGAGCTGATTCGGCGATGGTAGATTACGGTCATCTACATTGAACTTGCCAGTTGTCTTGCCGACATACACTTTTGTGGCCGTCTCAATCGCTCTTAGGCCGGCTGCATTAATTTGATCAGCTCTGGCATTAGTAGTGGTCAGCGTAATAGTTTGCTCATCTATTAGCTGATCCTTGCGATAGCACTGGGCATTGAGTGTATCGATTGCCTCATCAGCGTCTTGATTAATGCGAATTTGATTTAACAAACTAGCAAAACTGGCATCCTTTTGACGAAAGATCTTACTTAACTCCACCATCGTGACATCTTTGCGGTGCAGAGCCATGGCGCAAAAGAAGTATGGACCTTCATATCCCCTATCTGCCAGCACCTGCATATCCGCAGCAGATACGACGGGCGGCAACTGAAATAAGTCCCCCACAAACATCACCTGAATACCCCCAAATGGCTTTCCTTTTTGCGGACCATTCTCACGCAAAAACAAATCCATTGCATCGACCACATCCGCACGAACCATGGAGATTTCATCAATGATTAATAGACGAATATCTTTATAAAGACGCTTATCGCGTAGTGGCTTGATATCTTCTTCGGGGAATATGAGGCGTGGCGGCAAACGAAAGAAGGAATGAATAGTCACACCTTTTACTTGCAAAGCAGCAACTCCTGTTGGCGCAACGACCACGACATTACCAGAGACGGTTTCTCGAAGATAACCAATCAGCGTTGTTTTACCGGTACCGGCTTTACCGCTGACAAAGATGTAAGGGTCTCCACGATCAATGGCATCAATGACCGCCTCATAATCAGGCGTAATTTCAATTTCAGAGGAATCAGTAAAAGGCTTGTTTGTGTTATTCATCGATACAGTGCAAGCCATGCATTTCTCCGCCTGGGGAGTGCTTTATTGATATTTTGGGGCGAACGACGGGACTCGAACCCGCGACAACCAGAATCACAATCTGGGACTCTACCAACTGAGCTACGTCCGCCTCTGAAGAAGGTGAAATTATAGCCTTTTTAGGCAAAAACCCGCCAAAACAGCCCTATTCTGCGGTCTCAAGCTCAAAAGCAGCCCAATCACCAAGGGTTAGGCTAGCGTCAATAAAGAAGTCTGCAATGGCTGCCTTGCTTTGCACTTTGGCTAAAGCATGATGGTCTGAGAGTCGTTGGCGCCAATAGCGTGAGCCTGCCCTGCCATGCGCCAATCCCAAAATATGCCTTGTAAATGCCCCGATATAAAACGGCTTACCTTTCTCTCGACATTCATCAAACCAAGCCTGTACCTGTTTAACCAATGCAATCTGAATTCGATGCCATTCAGTTTCACTAAAGAGATAGCCCGCTGCATCGCCATTAGTATCGATTAAATCATCCCACCCCAAGAGCATTGCTGGGAAATGATAGGCAGCCCTGCCAACCATAAATCCATCAAAGTCATCCCAATGACCAGCAATTTGCTCATTGGACTCTAAGCCACCATTTAGCAAAACTTTTAAATTAGGAAATTGCTTTTGTGCATCTAGACGCAGTTGAGCCGCAACCTCGTATCGCAATGGGGGCTTACTACGATTCTCTTTTGGAGATAACCCTTTGAGTACTGCATTACGCGCATGAATAGTTACTTGACTTGCCCCAGCATCAGCCACTGACAAAATAAAATCTAGCGCAAACTGATAGTCAGTTTTTGAAGTAGATGCATCCATGGAATCTAGCCCCAATCGATGCTTTACTGAAATAGGAACATCTACAGCATCTTTCATGGCCTTTACACATTGGGCAACTAATTTAGGTTCTGCCATTAGGCATGCTCCAAATGCCCCACGCTGTACACGCTCTGATGGGCAACCACAATTAAGATCAATTTCATCGTAGCCCCATTGCTGAGCAAGCTCAGCTGATTTGGCTAAATCATTTGGCTCGGACCCCCCTAATTGCAATACAACAGGACGTTGATCCTGCGAGTAATCTAAGTGGCGCGGTACATCACCATGCATAAGCGCGCCAGTTGTCACCATCTCTGTATATAAGACGGCTTCCTTGCTAAGTGAGCGGTGGAATGATCGACAATGACGATCTGTCCACTCCATCATCGGAGCGACCGCCATTCTCTTTTGTGGGGCACTATTCATAAACATCTATGCATTAATCAATACCCCATTTTAAAGGCAATAAGGCAACCGAAGTTGCCCTAAATAAGTGTAATGCTGGTGATACAGTAATCTAAATCCGGCTCTAGCCCTACTTCATCTTTTCAAGCTTAGCTTCAAGCTCTGCGGCCAAATCCAGGGCGCCCATATATCCAGACTTAAGATGGCTTGGTAGGTCAGGATCGCCAACCATGGCGCCCAATGTCTCAACAAGACTAAACACAATACCTTTAGCAGCACCAATCGCAATGGTATTGCTCTTTATGGCCTCATCAATATGATTAACCGCATCTAAAAAGTAATCGTGTCCTGGCAATCCATCTGAACCTAATTCATTCTTACTCATACTTAGTCACCCCCTAAATTCAGTCAGCAATGAGATCATTGCTATGAACTTGCAGTATGCCATCATGACTGTAGCCCTTAGAAATTTTTTGCTCAGCGATCGATAAAAGCTTTAATTGATGTTTGGCAAAGTGTTCTAATGGATTTCCCATGATGCTATCTGGATCAATATCCTCCAACGCCTCATAGCTAAATTGACACTCAAGATCTTTACCATCAAGCTTAGCGCGGTAACTTACCCCTTGGTCAGTCATCAATATTGGCGGCCCGATAAATTCAATTCTCATAGCATCTGATCTACTTTGTAGAAAAACTTGCGGGCATAAGCAAGAATCTCTTTATCACTTGGATGATCCACCGTTTCTACACCAACGATTTTTTCAGCAATCTTTGGATCATGATGATGCGCATGCTTAATCAACTCTAATTTAGCCGAACCAGGGCCTAGAACCAAGATTTCCTTGGACTCATTTACCGCCTGAATAACTGAATGGAGATATTTGGGATCCAATTCGACTTTTCCGCTACCCACCTCTCCACCCTTATGATGCAAATGCTGGTGGCTTGATTTGCTTTTAATGATTTCAGCTTGACTGGCTGATTCACTCAAAAACATCACGTGTGCTTGTTGATGGTCAATCCAAATAACGGCATGATTTAATGACATACTTTTCCTTAATACAATCGTCTAGATTTCTTCAGAATACTCTTGGAATAGCAGATAGACTATTTCGGACTTGATTTATATCAAATGCTGGGCAATAAACACTAAAAATTTAGTAATCTAGCACTTATAAATAACCTATCAACTTGTGTAATGGGGTCCCTAAATTGAATTTCTTTAGCTAGCAACTGCAGGGGCTTTGAAAAATCCAGGTCGTATTCTTGGTAAGGCGTGAGTACAGGATAAATCTGATCATTCCGAATGGGTATACCCAAAGCATTAAGATGGCAACGTAACTGGTGTTTCTTGCCGGTATTAGGGTTGAGTCGATATTTCGCCCACGCACCTGAAACTTCCATCAGCTCTATCAAAGTATTAGTATTGGGTGCGCCATGTACTTCCTGCATTTGTAGAAAGTGGGCTGATTCCTCAATGCGACTTTGGTAAGTCAAGGGCAATTTGTCAGACAAATCCTGAGAAAATGGGGCAATAGCTTCATAAAACTTATTTACAGAGCGATCACGAAATAGATTTTGATATTGTGCTCTCTCTTCAGGATTAATTGAGAAAATAACCAAACCTGCCGTATCTCGGTCAATACGATGAATTGGACTGAGCGTAGGAATTTGCGTTTTTTTCTTCAGGCGATTCAGAAGTGTTTGGTGCAAATACAAGCCGCTAGGTGTGACTGGCAGAAAATGGGGCTTATCGGCTACAAGGATATGATCATCTTGAAAAAGAATTTTTTCCTCAAAGGGAATTTCTGGCTCACGCTCCAATCTTCTAAAGTAAATCAGGTGTGAGTTTGGGCGATATGAATCCGATGCCGATAAAACATGTCCATCCAAATCTAAAATTAAACCTTCCTTAAATCGACTCTCCCACTCACGCGCATTCACATGCGGGAATTGCTTAATAAAGAAATGCAGCAAGCTCAAATGAGATTGCCCTGCAGGCAAATAAACCCGCGAAGAAGATATCCCCTCTGAATTAACTAACATATCGATTGATCAACGACTAGATAAATGAATTTTGTACGAGTATAGTAATAAAAGATGTAACTAATAGATTTACTAACAACATCAAGCGGGCTACAGAAACGTGAATATAGGCACCATCACAATTTACTTGGTAGCAATACTAATTCAAGGCATCGCAATATTCTTTGCTTTAATAGTATCTAAAAAGGCGCCTCAAAGCTATCGTTGGGGCTGGGTATTTCTAAGCATGGGTTTTTTAATCATTCTGGCCCGAAGAATTAACCCTCTTCTCGAGACCTTTCAAACTGGACATCAGAACCTGTTTGATGCGATCCTTTCGTTTATTATTTCCAGCTTTCTATTAATTGGATCTATTGGCATCCATCGCTTTATATCCCGCATCCGCTCTGACAATGACCTCCTTTGTGGATTGTCGGAATTAGACCCCCTAACTCATGCCTATAGTCGTTCAGAAATTCTTTATCGCCTGTCAAATGAAATTCAACGTCACCTGCGCACTTCCCGCCCTTTGGCAATTCTTGAAATAGATATCGACCGATTTAAGCTCGTAAATGATCAATATGGGCATGCTATAGGTGATGAAATTCTTCAGTTTTTAACACAACAGATTCAATTACAACTTCGTACGAATGATCACCTTGGAAGAATTGGTGGCGAAGAATTTATCGTAGTTCTTCCCGAAACAAATGAAAAATCCGCACTAATCATTGCCGAACGTATTCGCACTCATATAGAAATGCAGACCTACTTTACTCGCGTAGAGTCGACCCCTATTCAAATCACCATCAGCATTGGTCTTAGCGCCACCACCACTGAAAACAATGGTAAAACAGCTGGCCAAATTAACGTAGACCTCGTGAAGCAAGCAGATCAAGCAATGTATAACGCAAAAAATACCGGCAGAAATAAATCTTCATGCTGGAGTGAGATAAATCAAAATGGGATGATCAACTCCTCCATTAGATAACGATAGAAGTAATTGGGCCCCAGAAATCCTGCCGACTTACCATAACCCAATCTGGTCTTTAGGTAGTAATCCTTTGAGTTAACGGGACTGGTTGCTGCAAATTCATATAACTGCGTGGTTGTGCTCGGATCTTGACTAATCGTTTGCCGTCCAACGCCCGCTGTTCCACTAAGCATCCAACCGGACATAAACTTTCTGAAACCAAGTGCAATCATGGTCTCGCTATATTCGGTTGGATTGAAGTAATTATTAGCCACAGTAGTATTCGTGTCGCGATACTTTCGATAACGTAATTGCGCAGTCACCCCATACTCAGGTACTAAATCGTAAATTAATTTCGCCTTCACTGTTGGTCGAGTATTAGTGTCAGAAAAGTACATATTTCCACCCATCAATACCACTGATAGCCTCTCCAGCAATTGTTGCTCAATGCTAATTCCTGGGAAAGTGTAATAAATTCCATTATTCAAGGAATTTTGTGTTTCAACTCGATCTCGGTTAACAAACGCTTCTACAACGGTACTGTCTGTAACCCTTAATCCGTAGGTGCTGTCTGTAGTAAATAAACGATACCCATTTTGTAAGTTGTAGCTAGCATTGAGGTTGTAACCAAGACCAGTTCTTGGATTAATCGCCTTAGTCAGCAAGGTATAAACCTCTGCTGAAGAATCCCATGATCCCTGAGTAAAGTAATTATGCTGATAGCTAATTCCCGTATATTTTTCACCATGGGTGTATAGGGGAAGGTATCCTGCGCGGTATTTGTAAGTTGAGAATCCTTCGCTATCTGACGCTATATATGCGTTTGGTATTGAAAGCGCCTGCACGGTTTGATCATCCTGAGCAATAACTAATCGAGCATTAGCAAAAAGCGATAAAGCAATAATTACCATGGCAAACCGCTTCATTTGGTCCCCCATGATTTTCTGAAATTTAATAGCTCAGATAGATATCCATAAACGCAAGCAGGCTGTAGAACTAAGCCATAAGCAAAAACATAAAAAATAAAGCCAAAGATATTGGTGCGAACGTGTAAATGCTCCTTCTCAAACATTTTTCTTCCGCGTACATACATGAGCCAATTTAATAAAGCAGCCATGGGCAATAAAAATAAAGTCATTGGACCAACAATCCAATACATGCCAAAGCACGCCAAAATTAATCCTGGAATAAAGCCAAAGGTATAGGCTATATCCATAAGTGGGAACATCGTATTCCACCAAACGTAAAGGGTTGTTAAACGCGGTCTAATTAGAATGAGTGGGTTTTCCTTAAAGGCCTCAATTAAACCTCTTGACCAACGTTGCCGCTGGCGAATAAATTTGTGCAAAGTATTAGGGCAATCCGTGAATACCAGTGCATCTTCAGCATGTCCAACACGGTAACCACGATCAAGAATCTTCCAGGTTAGAACAATGTCCTCCCCCACCATCTCTGGCCACCCACCCAACTCACTCAAGATCTTTCGTTCATATAAAGAAAAAGCGCCCTGAGCAACTAAAGTTCCTTGGAATAAAGATTGAATTCTCTTAATGCTCGCAATACCCAGAAAATAATCCCATTCCTGAGCTTTGGTGATCCAATTTTCTCTTGAATTACGAATGAGAATTTCACCTGCAACAGCTTTAGTATTTGGTGGATCGGATAAATATCTACCAACCAAATTTCGCACTCCATCCTTAAAAACATAGCCATCAGCATCAATAGAGATCACGATATCGGTTGTTACATGTTGGAGACCCCGATTTAGAGCAGCAGATTTCCCGCCGTTGTGATGGAGATATATAAATTCAATATTAGGGTTGCTATCAGCGATCCCTCTTACCTTGTCCACTGTGCCGTCAGTTGAGCCATCGCTAATCACGACCACTTGAATGTGGTTCGGATAATCTTGCTTTACCAGGCTGGTCAAAGTCTCTTCAATAGAGCCTACTTCGTTATAGGCGGCAATTAATATTGTTACTGGTGGATATTTTTGATCTGCAATGACACTTGGTCGTTTATCCATGAGGAGCGCTGTAAATACAAACGCATTCATAAATCCTGGAACGATCGCAATCATAGTGATTAAAAAGTATGACGGCACCCCGCCAATTTGCGATGCTAAATCCGCATACCATGGCATTGAAAGCCAAATGGATAAACCCATCCAAGAAAGCGAAACGAGCAATGCGATAAGGAATTTAAACTTAACGGATATGTACATAATGTCAACGCGCCCTTGGTTAGCACCAAAGGTTGATCTTAAACCCGCTAATGCCACGTTCAGAAGGGGGGATACCCTGAGCGTTTGATAATTGCTCTATTTATCCATTTTTTCGCCTAGCTCGCCCCGATCATACAGTTTTACTGCGGCTTGAACTACGGTGGGATCTAACTTACCCTGCCCAGCTTCCACTAACACTTCCTGTATAGCCTTGTTCAAACCCAGTGCTGGGCGATAAGGTCGATGAGAGGACATTGACTCAATGATGTCGGCAACTGCAAGGACTCTAGCGCCCATTAATATTTCATCGCCTTTTAATCCTTGTGGATAGCCAGAACCATCCAATCGTTCATGATGCTGTCGCACCATATCAGCGATCGGCCATGGAAATGGAATGTCCTTCAGTATTAGGTACCCATTATTGACATGCTCTTTCATTAGGGAGTATTCAAGGGGCGAGAGTTTTGTAGGCTTAGTCAATAATTCAGACGGAATTGAAACTTTTCCAATGTCATGTATCAAGGCAGCCATCTTTAAGCCGTGAATAACATCCTTATCCAAACCCATCTCTTTAGCAATCGCCTGTGCAATTTTTGCCACTGCTTTTTGATGGCCAGCTGTGTAAGGATCTCTCATCTCCATGGTAGTTGCCATGGCGCCTATAGTTAATTCCAACGAATCAAATAAGCGCTGTTGAGCTAACTCACGCCTCTTCCTCTCCTCTTCGAGCAAGGAACGCTCTTGAAGCAGCGCTAAACCATGACCAATTTCATTAGCTAAGTTCTGGAAAAGATCGATTTCTGCAGCAGAAAAGGAATCGGGCTCGCACGTATAAACAGTTAGAGCTCCAATGACTTTTTCATCAGCGAAGATGGGAATACCCACAGAGCAGCGAATACCATATAGTGCAGCACGTTCACGCCACGGCGCAAAGTTTGGGTCTAACTCAGAATCTCGCATCATTTGCGGTTCGCCCAAGCGAATAGCCGCCCCAGTAGGACCGCGTCCATTTGGCTTATTTCCGTCCCATGTAACAAATATGCCTTGAGCATAGGCTTTTGCCTTACCAGACATGCCAGCAACACGAACAGTCTTCTCAGGATTGTTTTCGGCTATGCCAACCCAAGCAATCACATAAGGATATTGCTTGGTTATACCCTCACAAACACCCTGAATTAATTCTTCAGGAGTTTTAGCGTGAGACAAGACTTTTGCAGAATTAGCGTAAGCCTCCAATGCCCACAACTGTTTTTTAAGATGATTGCCCGTCATCGTTTCATCCTAGCGCATTTAAACCTAAATAACCACCTAGTTTTTAAAATTAAGCTTACTTAAGGCGCTTGCCATCGCATTATTCATAGAGGGCGCTTGTCTACGTTCTTCTTGCGGTCTTTTGGCCTCATTTTGCTTTGGGCGATTTGGTGTTTTTTGCTCTGGCTTAGCCCCTGCCTTAGGCGCCTCATCTGATAGGCGCATGGTTAAAGCAATACGCCTGCGCTTTTCATCAACCTCCAGCACCTTAACCTTAACTACTTGACCTGCTTTAACGACTGTATGCGGATCCTTAACAAAGGTATTCGACAAAGCAGAGATATGCACTAGTCCATCTTGATGCACACCAATGTCTACGAAAGCACCAAAGGCTGCGACGTTGGTCACCACACCCTCCAAAATCATGTCAGCCTTCAAATCGCCAATAGTTTCCACACCTTCTTTAAAGGTGGCAGTTGTAAATTCTGGTCGTGGGTCTCTTCCTGGCTTTTCTAACTCTTTCAGAATATCCGTAACCGTAGGAACACCAAACTGTCCGTCAGCATATTTCTCTGGCGATAGCGATTTGAGTAGACTTGTATCACCAATCACTTCTTTAACGCTCTTCTTGATGTCTTTAAGAATTTTCTCTACCAATGGATAAGATTCTGGGTGAACCGCAGACGCATCTAATGGATCTTGACCATTCATAATGCGCAAGAAGCCTGCGGCCTGCTCAAAAGTCTTTTCACCCAAGCGCGGTACGCTCTTTAAATCTGCTCTAGATTTAAATGCACCTTTGCTATCTCGATAGGCAACAATTCCCTCTGCTACTGTGGAGCTTAAACCTGAAACCCTTGCTAATAGTGGGGCTGAAGCGGTGTTGACATCAACACCGACTGCGTTCACGCAATCCTCCACCACGGCTACCAATGATTTTGCGAGTTGGGTTTGCATTACATCATGCTGATACTGGCCTACACCAATCGACTTTGGATCAATTTTGACCAGCTCAGCTAGGGGATCTTGTAGTCTTCGTGCAATAGATACTGCGCCACGCAGAGACACATCCATTCCCGGTAATTCTTTTGAAGCATATTCCGATGCTGAATACACCGAAGCGCCCGCCTCTGAAACCACAATCTTTGTAAGCCCTAGCTCTGGCTTAGCCTTGATTAATTCTTGCGCCAACTTATCTGTTTCTCTAGATGCAGTGCCATTACCAATAGAAATCAGGGTTGCTTTGTGTTTTTGAGCCAATTTAGCCAAAGTCACTAACGAGCCAGCCCAATCATTCTTAGGTTGATGCGGATAGATCACATCGGTATCCACCACCTTACCGGTCTCATCTACCACCGCAACTTTGACTCCAGTGCGCATGCCAGGATCTAAGCCAATAGTGACCCTAGGGCCAGCAGGGGCAGCCAATAAGAGATCTTTTAGATTGCGAGCAAAGACATTAATCGCCTCGGTCTCTGCGCGCTCACGCAATGCAGTCATGAGTTCAGTCTCTAGATGCATAGAGCACTTAATACGCCAGGTCCAGCGAACAGTATCAGCTAACCAAGCATCTGCAAGTCGACCCTCATTCTTAATCTTGAAATGATTTGCAATGCGTTGCTCACAAGGATTGTGTGGTGAATCCCATTTTGGCTTCTCTTCTTCACTATCTAAACGTAAGCTCACCATCAGCATTTGCTCGCGACGACCTCTAAATAAGGCTAGCGCTCGATGAGATGGAATGGCTTTAATAGGCTCAGAGTAATCAAAATAATCCGCAAACTTTTCACCCTCTTGCTCTTTGCCTGCAATCACCTTAGATTCAACTACACCATGATCTTGCAAATACGTTCTTAGGGATTGAACCAAGCCGGCATCTTCAGCAAAACGCTCCATCAAGATTTGACGAGCACCCTCTAGCGCTGCTTTGGCATCTGGCACGCCAGCATTGTCACCCTGCTCTGTTTTAAAGGCCTCTTTAATGTATTTCGCCGCTTCAATTTCAGGATCCAGCTTTGGATTTGCAAGTAAATCGTTGGCAAGGGACTCTAAACCAGCCTCTAGTGCTATCTGTGCTTTGGTTCTGCGCTTAGGCTTATAAGGTAAGTAAAGATCCTCTAGTCGCGTCTTATCTTCAGCCATCATGATGGCTTTGAGCAACTCAGGTGTCATCTTGCCCTGCTCTTCAATAGAAGCCACGATAGTCTTGCGGCGCTCCTCAAGCTCTCGTAAATAACCTAAACGCTCTTCCAACAAACGCAACTGGGCATCATCTAGTCCACCTGTAGCCTCTTTACGATAACGAGCAATAAATGGAACCGTTGCACCTTCATCTAGTAAGGCAATGGCAGCAGCCACTTGATTGGGTTTGGCGGATAGTTCTTGGGCAAGACGTTGTTCTATAGATGGCAGCATGAATTTACTTTATTTTTTGCTCAGTTTTTTTCTTAGTTTTTTGCTTTGTTTTTATTTATTGAATATCGAATTCAATGAAGTACAAAAGCCACCCGCAGGTGACTTTTGTGGTGATGCTATAAGAATTTATTCGCGTGAGGCTTTTTTACGCTCATGCTCTTTGAGGTAGCGCTTACGAATACGAATGCTCTTAGGCGTTACTTCAACTAACTCGTCATCATCGATAAACTCAACTGCATACTCGAGATTGAGTGCAATTGGTGGCACCAAACGAACTGCTTCATCGGTACCAGAGGCGCGAACGTTGGTTAACTGCTTACCTTTAATTGGGTTAACAACCAAGTCGTTATCGCGACTATGAATACCAATCACCATGCCTTCATACAAGGGGTCGCCTGGGCTTACAAACATACGGCCACGATCTTGCAATTTCCATAATGCGTAAGCAACCGCCTCACCGTCATCTTGACTTACTAATACGCCGTTATGACGTTCACCCAAAATACCCTCTTTGGCTGGTGCATAGGAATCAAACGTGTGGCTCATCAAACCATTACCGCGAGTCATGGTCATAAAGTCACCTTGGAAACCAATCAAACCACGCGCAGGAATACGGTATTCCAAACGGGTACGACCTTTACCATCACTCACCATATCGAGCAATTCACCTTTGCGCTTGCCCAGGTCTTCCATCACTGCGCCTTGAGTCGTATCCTCAACGTCCACGGTCAAGTTCTCATACGGCTCCATCTTGACGCCATCTTCTTCGTGGAAAACTACACGAGGACGTGATACTGCTAGCTCATAGCCTTCACGACGCATCGTCTCAACCAAGATGGTGAGGTGCAATTCACCACGACCAGATACTTCAAATACGGTGTCATCGTCAGTGTCTTTTACGCGCAAGGCCATATTAGACTTCAACTCACGATCCAAGCGCTCACGAATTTGGCGGCTAGTTACAAACTTACCCTCACGACCTGCCAATGGGCTCGTGTTCACCATGAAGTTCATGGTTAAGGTTGGCTCATCAATTTTGAGCATTGGTAATGCTTCAGGTGTATCTGGAGCACATACAGTAGTACCAATTGCCAAATCTTCAATACCGTTAATCAATACGATGTCGCCCGCTTGCGCTTCATCAACCAATTCACGGTCTAGACCACGGAACTTTAATACTTGATTAATACGGCCCTTACGTTGAACACCTTCTGGGCCATCCATAAACACCACATCCATGCCTGGCTTCACAGTGCCACGATTGACGCGACCAACGCCGATCTTACCGACATATGTGCTGTATTCAATAGAGGTAATCTGTAACTGCAAAGGACCATCCGGATTATCGTCACGCACTGGAACATGCTTGAGGACTGTGTCAAACAAAGGACGCATATCGCCTTCACGCACATCATCTGTCATGCCTGCATAACCATTCAATCCAGAGGCATATACTACTGGGAAGTCTAACTGCTCTTCTGTGGCGCCTAATTTGTCAAACAACTCAAAAGTAGCATTAATCACGTAATCGGTACGAGCACCTGGGCGATCTACTTTATTAATTACAACGATCGGCTTAAGTCCAAGAGCCAATGCCTTCTTGGTAACGAAGCGAGTCTGTGGCATCGGGCCTTCAACAGCGTCAACCAACAAGAGCACACCATCAACCATCGACAGCACACGCTCTACCTCACCACCAAAATCCGCGTGTCCCGGTGTATCTACGATGTTGATGTGAGTTCCATCGTATTCAACCGCGCAGTTTTTGGACAAAATGGTAATGCCGCGCTCCTTTTCAAGATCGTTTGAGTCCATGACGCGTTCGGCCACTTTCTCATTTGAGCGGAAGGTACCGGATTGACGTAAGAGTTGGTCAACCAAAGTAGTTTTACCGTGGTCAACGTGGGCAATAATGGCGATATTACGAAGTGCGCGTTTAGTCATGTGAAGCTTCTAAAGTTAAAGATAATAAAAATGGGTAGTTAGTTCTATTTGGCTTGCCTTAATGTGCCTGCGAAATAAGTCGTTTTGGATGCAAGACCCCGGAACGCCAATCGGCAGTTCCAATAAAGTTGTGTGGTGCAGCAGTGGCACGATAAATCCGCACCAATGCTTCGATAGACGGCAAATTAAGTGGCACACGTTGCCCCATCTCCAAGCGCTTTGCTTGCTGCTCATCCACTGTTAGGTGGGGCAAGGTCTGCAAAAGCGCATCAACTGGAAGAATGTAGTTGGAGCTATCGTGTACAGCCTGCTGTATCGACTCCATCGTAAATGAATGCTCTAAGCTTAAGTGACCCACTTCTGTTCTTCGTAAGCCAACCAAATGGGCGCCACAACCTAAGGCGTCTCCTAAGTCTTCAGCTAAAACACGAATGTAAGTACCCTTGCTGCAAGTCACCTCCAAAGTTGCTTGAGGCCAGGCAATATCAGTCCAACGAATTTTATGGATAACGATATCGCGCGGGGTACGCTCAAGTTCAACCCCAGCACGTGCGTATTCATATAGAGGTTTGCCGTCACGCTTTAATGCAGAGTACATTGGGGGCACTTGTGAAATAGCTCCAGTAAATTTTGGCAATAAAGCATCAAGCGCCTTCTGAAGATCGGTTTGGTTTTCAAAAACGGGCAATGGCAATTCTTCGATCACCAAGCCTTCCGCATCGCCTGTATCGGTACGGGAGCCAAATTTGACTTGAGCAACATAAGTCTTATCTGCCTCAAGTAAATCTTGTGAATATTTAGTGGCTTCGCCCAAACATATAGGGAGTAAGCCCGTTGCCATCGGATCTAAAGTGCCAGTATGACCTGCTTTCTCTGCATTGAATGCACGCTTAACAGCGGTGACTGCACCCTGAGAACTCATTCCTGCTGGTTTATCAAGCAAAACCACTCCGTCAATCCGTGTGGACATATTAAGGATTCTCATCCTGATGATCGCTTTCTACTGCCTTATCGATCAATCTAGACATTTCAATGCCATGCTCAACTGAGTTGTCATAGTGGAAATGCAAAGTCGGCACGGTATGAATATGCAAACGCTTGAATAACAAGGAATGTAAGTAGCCTGCCTTTTCTTGCAGTGCATTTAAAGCGTGCTCAGGCTCTGCACCCAATACCGTAAAAAACACTTTGGCATGAGCCAAATCTGGAGAGAGCTCAACACTTTGTAAAGTGATTAGACCCAAACTGGAACTACGTAACTCGCGAGGAATAAGCTCGGCCAGGTCTCGCTGAATTTGATCGGCGAGACGCTGGTTACGATGCGGACTTGTCTTGTGCATATCGACTACAACTTACAGAGAACGAGCAACTTCGGTTACTTCAAATACTTCGAGTTGATCACCTTCTTTAATATCGTTATAGCCTTTTAATGACAGACCGCACTCAACGCCGGCGCGAACTTCTTTTGCGTCATCTTTAAAGCGTTTAAGAGAATCCAATTCACCAGACCAGATAACCACGTTGTCACGCAAGAGGCGGACACTTGATGTACGTTTAACAACGCCGTCAACCACTAAGCAACCCGCAATCGCGCCAACTTTAGATACCAAGAAGACTTGACGAATCTCCACCAAGCCGGTGATTTCCTCTTTCTTATCTGGAGTCAACATGCCGCTCAGGGCGAGTTTCACTTCGTCTACCGCGTCATAAATAATGTTGTGATAACGAATATCCACACCATTGTTTTCAGCTAGCTTACGAGCAGCAGCATCAGCGCGGGAGTTAAAGCCAATGATGACAGCTTTAGAAGCAACCGCCAAGTTCACGTCAGTCTCAGTAATGCCGCCTACAGCAGCGTGAACAATCTGCACCTTCACTTCTGGTGTTGATAGTTTCATTAAAGACTGAGCCAGAGCTTCTTGAGAGCCTTGTACATCCGCCTTGATGATCAAAGGCAACAACTTCGCCTCAATCGCGCCCTCACCCATGTTTTCCATCATGGTCTCGAGTTTGACCGCTTGTTGTTTTGCCAACTTCACATCGCGGAACTTGCCTTGACGGAAGAGTGCAATCTCACGAGCCTTACGCTCATCTGGAACAACTTGAACAGTCTCGCCAGCGGCAGGCACTTCTGCCAAACCTTGAATCTCCACCGGAATGGAAGGGCCAGCTTCATTACATGGCTTGCCGTTTTCGTCCAACATTGCACGAACACGACCAAAGGTAGAACCAGCCAATAACATATCGCCGCGCTTGAGCGTACCTGACTGGACTAGTACAGTTGCCACAGCACCCTTACCTTTATCCAATCTTGCTTCAATCACGAGGCCTTGAGCAGGCGCATCTTTAGGAGCCTTGAGTTCTAAGATTTCTGCTTGTAAGAGAACGTTCTCTAACAATGCATCAATACCTTCGCCTGATTTTGCAGAAACAGGAACAAATGGCACATCGCCACCGTATTCCTCTGGAACTACTTGCTCGGCAACTAATTCTGTTTTTACACGCTCAGGATTGGCTTCAGGTTTATCAATCTTATTAATCGCAACAACCAATGGCACACCACCAGCGATTGCATGGTGAATCGCTTCCTTGGTTTGCGGCATCACACCGTCATCAGCCGCAACTACCAGAATCACAATATCAGTAGCCTTCGCACCACGAGCACGCATTGCGGTAAACGCTTCGTGACCCGGAGTATCAAGGAAAGTAATCATGCCTCGCGGTGTTTCCACGTGGTATGCGCCAATGTGCTGAGTAATACCGCCTGCTTCGCCAGAGGCAACTTTTGCAGTGCGAATCTTATCGAGCAAAGAAGTCTTACCGTGGTCAACGTGACCCATCACCGTGACCACTGGTGGGCGCGGCAATAGCTCAGCATCATGGCCTTCAGCGCCAAGATCCAAGTCTGGATCATCCAACTTCGCAGCATGAGCACGGTGACCCATTTCTTCGACGATGATCATCGCCGTATCTTGATCAAGTACCTGGTTAATGGTGACCATTTGGCCCATACCCATTAACAACTTAATCACTTCAGCACTTTTCACTGCCATTGCATGAGCTAGCTCGGCAACAGTAATCGTTTCCGGAACGTTTACATCGCGCACGATAGGCTCGGTAGGAACCTGGAAATTGGTATCCACGTTTGCTTCTGCGATTTGACGTTGCTTCTTGCGAGCTCCGCCAGTTCGCCATCCACCAACGCCACCAGAAGTATCACCACGAGTCTTGAGGCCACCGCCAGGCTTTTTGGCGCCCTCTTCTTGCCAGGTTGATGATGTTTCAGAAGACTTAATCGTCTTACCACCCACCTTAGCTGGTTTTTTCTTATCTTCAGCACCTTCTGCTTTTGCAGGTTTATGCAAAGTGCCTTTTTTCGCTTCTTCAGCAGCAACTTCACTTGGTGCTTTTAAAACGCGTGCTGGCGCACTCATCATGTCGCGAATTGCCAAAGCTTCCGCCTCAGCGGCAGCACGTCGAGCACGAAGATCGGCTAACTCTTTCTCTTTAGCGGCAGCTAATTCTTTTGCCGCCTTATCTGCTTGCGCTTTTTTCTCAGCTGCAGCATCAGATGCTTCTTTTGTTGCTTGCTCTTCTTTTTCTGCTGGAGTCACCACTTCTTTTTGACGCGCCTCTTCAGCGGCTTTCATTTCAGCTTCTTGACGAGCTAACAACTCAGCTTGACGGGTTGCTTCCGCTGCACGCTTCTCCAACTCTTCTTCTGACAGAATTGGTTTAGCTGGTGCAGCTGTAGCAGCCTTCGCTGGCTTTGCAGTTTCAGCGGTAGGAGCTGGAGCTGAAGCCTCATCACCACGTTTTACCAAGACTCGCTTTTTACGAACCTCAACTTGTACGGTGCGAGTACGCCCGGCGGAATCCGCCTGACGAATCTCAGAGCTCTCACGCTTGATCAAGGTGATCTTTTTACGAGCACCTGTCTCAGCGTTGCCATGCGCTTTTTGCAAATATTCGAGTAAGGCAGTTTTGTCCTTATCGGTAATGCTCTCGTCCTCAGAACCTTTTTCGATCCCAGCTGCCTTTAATTGCTCTAAGAGGTCAGCTGAGGTTCTTTTCAGTTCCTTAGCGAGTACTTTTACTGTTGTTGTTGCCATGTACTACTTCCTCTCATGAAGTAAACCAATGTTCGCGCGCTTTCATGATGAGCGTTTTCGCAGTTTCTTCGTCAATTTGTGTTGCCTCAACTAGCTCATCAACAGCCAGTTCAGCGAGGTCATCACGGGTGTGCACTTGATTGTCGGCAAGCTTAGCGATCAATTCGGGAGTCATGCCTTCCAATGAGCGCAGATCTTGAGACACTTCGCCAATACGCTCTTCTTTCGCCAATTCCATCGTTAACAAGGAATCGCGAGCGCGGGTACGCAACTCATTTACAGTGTCTTCATCGAACGAATCGATTTCTAACATTTCAGATAGCGGCACATAAGCCACTTCTTCTAATGTATTGAAACCTTCCTCGATCAAGATATCAGCCACTTCTTGATCAACGTCCAACTTATCCATAAACAACTGACGTACAGATGAGGCTTCTTTTTCCGTCTTCTCTGCAGACTCTTCAGGAGTCATGATGTTGATCTGCCAGCCAGTCAAATCGCTCGCCAAACGAACGTTTTGACCGCTACGGCCAATCGCGATTGCCAAATTCTCTTCGTCAACTACTACATCCATCGCGTGACGCTCTTCATCAACCACGATAGAAGATACTTGCGCTGGAGCCAAAGCACCAATTACAAATTGCGCTGGATCTTCTGACCACAGAACGATATCTACTGCTTCGCCAGCAACTTCGTTGCGCACCGCAGTAACACGAGTACCACGAACACCTACGCAAGTACCAATTGGATCGATACGCTTGTCATAAGTGATGACAGCAATCTTCGCGCGTACGCCTGGATCGCGTGCAGCACCTTTAATCTCGAGAAGGCCCTGCTCCATCTCTGGAACCTCGTTCTCGAATAATTTAATCAAGAACTCTGGGCAAGTACGAGAAAGTTCAATTTGCGGACCACGTGCTTCACGATCTACTTTCAAGATGTATGCACGTACACGATCGCCAGAACGCAAGTTCTCTTTTGGAATCATTTGGTCGCGACGTAGCAATGCTTCTACACGACCTGATTCAATAATCAAACCATTTTTGTCAGCACGCTTAACAGTACCCGTCATGACTTTCTCGCCACGCTCGAGGTAATCGTTCAAAATTTGCTCGCGCTCAGCATCACGGATGCGTTGCAAAATAACTTGCTTAGCAGCTTGGGCGCCAATACGTCCGAAAGCTAAGGATTCGATCTGCTCTTCAATGTAGTCACCTACTTCGATGTCAGCGATTTGCTCTTTAGCCTCGAATTGCAAGATTTCCTTATCAGGCTCTTGTAGACCAGCTTCATCTGGCACTACCAACCAGCGACGGAAGGTTTCATATTCACCTGAATCACGATCGATCGATACGCGAATATCCACATCTTCGGTTGCATAACGTTTCTTTGTGGCTGATGCCAACGCCATCTCAAGCGCCTCAAACACAATTGCTTGATCAACGTTCTTTTCACGCGCTAGCGCGTCTGCCAACATGAGAACTTCTCGGCTCATGACTTTCTTCCTTTGAAATCAATAACAGGGACCAACCGAGTCTTATCGACCTCGGCTAAAGAAAACTCCAATTGAGACGGCTGACCATCAGCTGCCTCGAACACCAAACCAAATTTCGCATCAGGCGAATCCAACTCGCCACTCAGCAAACCTTGCAACACACCACGAAAATTTTTACGGTTGCCTACAGCAACGCGTAACTTCAAATCTACTTCCATGCCAGCGAAACGCTCAAAATCCGCAGCACTCTTCACCGGACGATCCAAACCTGGAGAAGAGATTTCCAAGCGCTCGTAAGGAATGTTTTCAACGGGCAAGGTGTAGCTCAGTTGATGGCTCACCTTTTCACAATCCATCACCGTGATCAATCGTTCGTAGTCAGGGTTTTCAATTGTGACGCGCAGCAGTCCACCGGCTTCACGCTCGATATCCACCAGCGTATAACCCAGGTTTTCCAACTCTGCAGCAATGATCTGCTGATCTCTCACAACTTCCCTTCAAACTAAAACGGCAAAAAAAAATGGGCTTCAAAGCCCATATTCTCGAAATTCAGAACAGGCCGACTTACGTTGATCGCAACATCAGTCGGTAACAACACTTGCAACTATTTGTGTTGCAAGACCCAAATTGTAGCGGATTTTTGAAGGGATTTCTAGGGAAAACTGTTAAAAATCAGAAGCTTTCGCCAGGATTTCGAGGCTTTCTAGGCCCTTTATGAAAGGGTATTTTACCTTTTGGCGCACCCCTTTTAGGGCTGTTACCTGGATTTTGGGGGTTTCCAGTGACAAAAGCGGATTGGCCGTGATGCACCTTTTTGCCTTTATTTCGACCTTGGCCATTACCACCCTGGCCGCCTTGACCGGGTCTGCCACCCTGAGTACGACCTCGGAATGGCCCGCGTCCATCTCCAGAGCCACCAGATTTAGCATTCTTGCCCTGATGGGTCATGCCATGGTGGCCACTAGCCAAAGTTAAGGCATCGCGTGAGCCCCAATAAGAAACTGAGGTTTGCATTGGATCAGGCTGGAAATCTGCACCCTCAGGATTACGGCTTTGACCACCTGAGTTGGGATTGCGGCCCTTATCTTGAGGTTGTGGCATTTTTAGGCCGGCAGACTTCATCAAGTTATAGATACCACCAGCCTCTACCTCTTCCCACTTGCCGCGACGTAAGCGAGGCGGCAATAAGAACATACCGTAACGAGTTCGAATCAAGCGAGAAACAGTATGACCCACCGCCTCAAACATACGACGCACTTCACGATTGCGACCCTCAGTCAATGCAACGTGATACCAACGATTGGCGCCATCGCCACCACCCATTGATAAGCGCAAAAATCGTGCTTGCCCATCGTCAAGCTTGATACCGCTCTTCAGTTGCGCAGTATTGTCCTGACTCAATTCACCCAAGATACGTACAGCGTACTCACGCTCAACTCCATAACGTGGGTGCATTAAACGATTTGCTAATTCACCAGAAGTTGTAAATAACAACAAGCCTTCTGTATTAAAGTCTAAGCGCCCTACCGCAATCCAACGGCCTTGGCGAGGCTTTGGCAAACGATCAAATACGGTTGGACGACCCTCAGGATCTGACTGACTGACGATTTCACCAGCAGGCTTGTGATACAAAATCACGCGCGGCGGTTTTGTCTGAATCTTGCGATGAACTTGTTTGCCATTAATGCGCACTTGATCTGTTGGCCCAATGCGTTGTCCGATATGCGCAGGCAAACCATTGACTGACACACGACCCTGAATAATCAAATCTTCCATGTCGCGGCGTGAGCCCATGCCAGCATCAGCTAGCACCTTGTGTAACTTAACCGTATCTTCGTCTTCTGCTTCGTCGTCCAATCCATCAAGATCAGACCAAACTTCATCACGTAAGCTCAAAGGCAATTCGTCAATATTGGCAAATTGCAAACTACTCATCTCTTCTTCTGTAGGCGCATCAGAGTCTTCATCCTCGCGCGAACGTTGTGCGCGCTGAGCGCGACGCTCTGCTCCGGTCTGATGCGAGATTTCAATCTCGTTCAAACCTTCGGGATTCTTTACCTCCACTACCTCTGGCGCATCTAATGCTGCATCAAATTCACCAGACACTACGGAAGCGAATAAGGCCTCTGCTTCTGCTGGATTAGGGGCGAACTTAGAACCTTGATTACCGGCACCTTCCCGTGGACCGTTTTGTTGATCTCCTTCACGACCATCACGACGCTGTTTATCTTTATTGAATGGGCGCTTCTTGTTAAAAGGGTGCTTACCCGTTCCTGCGCGTCGCGGATGACGTGGGCCCCGGTCTTCACGCGAGCTGCGCTCACCATTCTCCGATTGATCAATACCTGCCTGTGAGGGCTGATGATCGGTATGGTTTGAAGCTGCTGCGGGAACTGCTGAGGTTGAATCGTTTTCGTTAGAACTTGTCATTACAAATTATTTTGTTTCGTCTGCTTGCTCGTCAGACTCAGGGGTGATTGATTCTGTAGTTTCTTCAGTAGCTTCTTCTGTCACTTCTGGAGTTGTTTCTTCTGCTGCATCTTCTACAGCCTCTTCACCGGCTTCTGAGCTTTCAGCAACAATAGCTTCTTCGATGACTACCGTCTCTACTGTTGCGCTTGGATCAAACTCAATGACTGCTTGGCCCAACTGTTCAGCAGCGGCCATTGGCGCAGCGTCCTCCAAGACTGGCAAGCTTTGTAAGTTGGTGAGACTCAAATCATCTAAAAATTGTTTAGTGGTGGCGTATAAGCCGGGGCGACCAACAGTGTCTTTATGACCAATCACCTCTACCCAGCCACGGTCTTCCAATTGCTTCATTACGTTGCTGCTAACAGCAACGCCACGAATCTCTTCAATCTCGCCACGGGTTACTGGTTGACGGTAAGCAATAATTGCCAAGGTTTCCAGCACGGCACGTGAGTACTTAGGTGGCTTCTCTGGTGTAAGGCGATCTAAATACTCGCGCATAGACAAACGACTTTGGAAGCGCCAGCCAGTAGCGATATGCACCAGCTCCATACCCTTGTCATCCCAAGCGCGTTGTAACTCCACGAGCGCCTCATCAATATCTGCCGTAGTGATGTCTTCTACAAATAGACGTGACAGGTCAGCTACAGTGAGTGGCTCTTGTGCACACAGAAGAGCTGTTTCGATAACGCGCTTGTTATGATCGTCCATAAAAATTGGGCTATCAGGAATATCCTGAGTAGACTCTTGTAAATGTATTTCAGTAATGAGTTGGGTGTTTTCTAGCGACTACGGACAATCCATCTGATTTCTAGTTTGGGAATTGCCCGCGCTGCACGAAGTCTTTTTCGTTCACCGTGGACCCATTATAAGGTAGGCTCAATACAATAGCCAAATGCACCCGATTTCATCAAAAACCTTGATCTCTCCCAGCCGCCGTCAAGCACTAGGCCTTGGAATTGCCTCCCTTTTAAGCATGGGCGGCCTTAGCTCATGCGGTCTCGTAGGT
Source organism: Polynucleobacter sp. MWH-UH25E (assembly GCF_018687095.1). Lineage (NCBI taxonomy): Bacteria > Pseudomonadati > Pseudomonadota > Betaproteobacteria > Burkholderiales > Burkholderiaceae > Polynucleobacter > Polynucleobacter sp. MWH-UH25E. The sequence goes on from NZ_CP061286.1 coordinate 1,767,624, forward strand.
TCAAAAAAGCCAGTTATTGGACTAGTTTTGGGAGCTGGCGCCGCCAGAGGCTTTGCGCATGTGGGCGTCATCAAAGCGCTCGAAGCACAAGGCATTCGACCCGATATCGTCGTTGGCAGTAGTGCTGGCAGTGTTATTGCCGCCCTACTCGCTTCCGGTGCCACTGGAAATGACCTCAATCGACTTGCCCTAAATCTAGATGAAGCAACTATTGCTGATTGGGGCTTACCGTTTGCAGGACGTTTCGGTGGACTTATTAAAGGCGACGCCCTGCAAAACATGATTAATCGTGAAGTGCAGAACAAATCTATTGAACAAATGCGCATTCCACTGGGAATCGTTGCAACAGAATTGCAATCAGGCAAAGGCGTGCTGTTTCGCACCGGAAATACTGGCCAAGCTGTTCGCGCATCTTGCAGCATCCCTGGAGTATTTCAGCCAACCGTCATTGGTGGAAAAGAATATATCGATGGCGGTTTAGTGGCCCCGGTACCAGTGAGTTATGCAAGACAAATGGGGGCGACACTAGTAATTGCAGTCAATATCTCTTCTGAACCTGTTCATCAAGATGCGAGCGGCACATTTGGAGTACTCCAGCAAACGATCTCAATCATGCAAAGAAGCATCAATCAGTTTGAATTAAAAAGTGCGGATATCGTCATCGCACCACATCTAAAACAAATGGGTGGTAGTGACTTTAAGTCCCGAAATGCCGCGATTCTTGCTGGCGAAGTGGCCACACAAGAACAAATGGGGTTAATTAAGGAAAAGTTAAAAAATTAACATTAACCCCGCTAAGTTACTGAAGTAAATCACCTTTTCGACAACATGGTATAGTTCCATCTATCTAATTGTATTTACAATTAGATAGATGGAGATTAGCTATGACCACACAAAAAACAATCAAAACATCCAAGAGCGAAAGCTCTCATTTGATCGAGTTGTGGATTTTGATTTTGAGTCTGCAAATTTCACCATCGATAACAGAAAGAACTATGGGGAAATTCGAAGATGTGCAATCGGCTTACTTGATGGAAGATTGCACGTCCTAGTCTTTACCGAAACTGATAAAGGCATTCGTGTGATTAGCTTCAGAAAAGCAAACAAACGCGAGATGGGAATATATGAACAAAAAAGTTAATGTTGTTGAAGATGATTTTGAGTGGACAGATACTGAATTCAAGCATTCAGTAAAGATCAATTCGCTTCCTAAAACTTTACAATCCAAGATTGCATCAAGAAAAGTTCGAGGCCCTCAAAAAAATCCAACCAAAGTATCAACAACAATTCGACTCTCGAGTGAAGTGATTTCATCTTTTAAAGCTACTGGTTCTGGCTGGCAAACAAAAATAGATTTGGCTTTAAAACAGTGGCTTGAGGAGCACAAGCTCACGTGAGAAGCTTGGCTATAAAACTACAGGCTGCGGGACTTACGCTTGAGATTTTTAACTTCGTTCAACAACTCTTGACGCTCGCTTTCGTCCAAGTTATCACTACCGTCAAGGCGACGTGCACCATCAAAACGTTTATCCCAGTAGAGACTACCAAGATCATCTACGCGCACGCTAGTGCCCTTCGATGGTGAATGGATAAATTTGTTATCCCCAACATAAATGCCCACATGAGAAAACGTCAGGCGCATCGTATTGAAAAACACGAGATCGCCTGGTTGCAATTCTTCGCGACTAATGGGCTTACCAACACGACTCATTTGTGTGGACTTGCGTGGCAATAAAAAACCTAACTTGTCTTTGAACACATAACCAACAAAGCTACTACCATCCAATCCAGACTGAGGTAACTCTGTGTCCCAGCGATAACGCACGCCAATGACTTCCATGGCGCGGTTAATTAACTCTTCAGATTTTCCGGTGACGGTGTCCGCAAAACGATCAGACACTTTAGCAATGTAAGCCTTACCGGCTTGAAACATGCTTTCCTTGGGAACCGCTGTTTCCGCAACCGCAGGAAGATCTGCAGGTGCATCAGCCGCATACACCATGAAAGGCGCGCTCAGGCCAAGAATGAGGCCTAAGCATTGCGAAAGAAGCACTTTTTTGAATGACATCGGGTCAGTTTAACAAATAAACATCAATTAACCAAGTTGAGGTATGTCTCTTAATTTGTTGTTTTTATTAGATTTTTTGTATTTAAGTATCATTCTCGGGGGAAATTTGCACCAAAACAGCCCATGAATTACCCGTCTAAAGCGGGAATAAAACTTTCTAGGTCAGCTCAGCGGCAGCAAAAAGCTCTTTGGTGTAGACCTGCCTTGGATGCTTAATCATGGTTTCGGTATCCCCGAATTCCACCACTCTGCCTTCCTTAAGAACCATCACCTCGTGAGACATAGCTCGAATGACTGCCAAGTCATGGCTAATCATGAGGTAGGCCAAGTTGTATTTCTTTTGCAGCTCAGAAAGTAAAGCGAGCACCTGTTTTTGAATTGAAACATCTAGCGCCGAGGTGGGCTCATCTAAGACCAAAATTTGTGGGCGCAAAATGAGCGCACGTGCAATCGCAATTCTCTGACGCTGCCCGCCAGAAAACTCGTGTGGGTAGCGATGCAGTGCTGAGCGATCGAGCCCTACTTCTTTGAGCATATCCACCACTCGAGATTCTCTCTCTGTGGCAGATAGATTTGGGTGATGCACGTCCAAACCTTCGGCAATGATTTGCAACACACTCATCCGCGGAGAAAGTGAACCAAATGGATCCTGAAAGATCACTTGCAAGCTAGCACGCATTGCTCTGCGCTCAACTGGTTTTAATAACTGCCAATCTTTACCGAGCACATCCACATTGCTAGAGACTTGAGCAGCAGAGTCGCCCAGCAAGCCAAGCACAGCCATGCCAAGCGTGGTCTTACCAGACCCAGATTCACCGATAACGCCAATCGTTTGACCCTGCTTTAATTCAAAGCTCACCTTCTTTAACACCTTGTGTGGAGGAGCCTTTTTAAACCAGCCAACCGCTTCAGAACTTGGATAAGCAACTGATAATTCTTCAGTCTTTAATAAAACTGGAGCTAAAGGCATCACAGGCGCAAGATTGCGAACGGGCTCGCTATTAACTAAGGCGCGAGTATAGGGATCGACTGTATGCTCGAATACTTGTTTGGTTGTGCCAACCTCAATTAAATTTCCTTGATTTAAAACAGCCACGCGCTGTGCAAAATGCTTTACTAAGTTGAGGTCATGAGTAATTAGCAAAATACTCATGCCACCATACTCTTTAGATTCTTGCTGTAACTCTTTTAAGAGATCCAGAATTTGCATCCGCAAACTCACATCTAATGCAGTTGTGGGCTCATCGGCAATAAGCAATCTTGGCTTACACGCTAAAGCCATCGCAATCATGGCGCGTTGGCGCTGCCCACCGGATAATTGATGCGGATAAGAATGAAAACGGCGCTCAGGCTCTGGAATGCCCGTCTTTTTCAGTAAATCAATCGCAGCATCAATTGCATCTGCCTTTGAAATCAAGGGCTGATCAATCTGTACCGCTTCGATAATTTGATTACCAATTGTGAATAGCGGATTTAAGGCTGTCATTGGCTCCTGGAAAATCATGGCGATCTCACGCCCACGGATCTCCCGAATATCTTCAATCGACATTGAGAGGAGATCAACCTCCCCTTGCCCTTCACTCGTATCACGCCGCTTCCACAAAATTTTTCCACTTACCTTGGCTCCTTCGGGCTCTAATCTGAGAGGCGCCAACGCAGTCAGTGTTTTTCCAGAGCCGGATTCACCAACTAGAGCTAATCGCTCGCCAACACCAATATCGAGATCAAGTTGATTAACAGCAAACTTTTCACGGCGCCCTGATCCAAAGGAAATAGAAAGATTTTGATAGCGCAACAGACTCATGAACGACCCCCGCTCATCAACCCAGCTTTACGTGAGTCATAAGCATCACGCAGTGCCTCACCCATAAAAGTCAACAGCAACAAGGTGCTGACTAACACCACAAAGGTAGATAAGGAAATCCACCAAGCATCTAGGTTTCCTTTGCCTTGCGAAAGTAGCTCGCCCAAGCTAGGCGTACCTGGAGGAACACCCAGCCCCAGAAAATCAAGGCTGGTGAGAGACAAAATTGCGGCGCTCATGCGAAATGGCAAGAAAGTAATGACCGGTGTCAAACTATTCGGCAGAATGTGGCGCCACATAATTTGCACATTGGTCAAGCCAAGCGCTCTTGCGGCGCGCACATACTCTAAGGCGCGGTTACGGAAGAACTCAGCTCGCACATAGTCTGATAAGCCCATCCATCCAAATGCAGCCAACAGAAGAATTAACAACAAAACACTTGGATGAAAGATGGAAGCAAAAATAATCAGGAGATACAACTCTGGCATTGCCGACCAAATCTCAATCAAGCGCTGAGAAATCAAGTCAAACTTACCGCCAAAAAATCCCATTAAAGATCCAGTGATGACACCAACAGTAACACCCACAATGGTCAACGCTAGACCAAAGAGAATCGACAAGCGGAATCCGTAGATTAGACGAGACAAAACATCGCGCCCCCGGTCATCAGTCCCCAGCCAGTTCTGCCATGAAGGTGGAGCTGGATTTGGTGAAGGCGCAAAGTAATTCAGCGTCTCGTAGCTATATTGAATCGGCGGATAGATCGCCCAATTTCCACCGCTGGTGATGTTGTGACGAATATCAGGATCCAAAAAGTCTGTTGGGGTCGCAAAGTCACCACCAAAAACGGTTTCGGGCTGGCTCTTCACAATCGGAAAATAAAAATGTCCGTCATAACGAACGACTAAAGGCTTATCGTTCGCAATTAATTCGGCACATAGGGATAAACCAAAAAGGCCAAGGAAAATCCACAGACTGAAGTAGCCACGTCGATTTGTCTTAAAGCGTTGCCAACGACTCATGACCCTCCTCCCGAACCAAACTGGATGCGAGGATCAACATAGACATAGCAAAGATCAGAAATCAGCTTGGTAAATAAACCAATCAATGTGAATAAGTAAAGGGTTCCGAATACAACGGGATAATCGCGACGCATGACTGACTCGTAAGAAAGCAAGCCCAGCCCATCCAAAGAAAACAGGGTTTCAATCAATAAAGACCCAGTAAAGAATGCGCCGATAAATGCAGCAGGAAAGCCCGTTACTAGTGGCAACATCGCATTACGAAAGACATGCTTCCATAGCACTTGCTTCTCGGTTAGACCTTTAGCCCTAGCAGTCAACACATACTGTTTGCGAATCTCTTCCAAGAATGAATTCTTTGTCAACATTGTTACCACAGCAAAGCTGCCCAATACGGATGCTGTAATTGGCAAGACGAGATGCCACAGATAGTCCATAACCTTGCCGATCAGACTCAGTTCGCTCCAGTCATCCGAGGTAAGTCCACGCAAGGGAAATATTTGCAGAAAACTACCGCCGCCAAATATCACCAGCAATAAAACACCCAATACAAATCCTGGAATGGCGTAACCGACCAGAATCATCGTGCTTGTAACGGCATCGAATCGAGATCCATCGCGTACTGCTTTAGCTATACCTAGAGGAATAGATACCAAATAGGTAATAAAGAATGTCCATAAACCAATACTGATGGAGACTGGAAGTTTGGAAACTACTAAACGCCAAACACTTTCGTGCTGGTAATAACTATCACCTAAGTCAAATCGAGCAAATCGACCAAGCATCATGAAGTAGCGCTCAACTGGCGGCTTATCAAAACCATAGAGAGCTTTGACCTCTTCTAAACGCTGTGCATCTATTCCTTGGCGACCACGATAATTTGCGCTTGCACCAGCACCTGAAGATTCACTGCCACCGGTTGCGGCGCCACCTTTTCCTTTAAGTTCAAGCACCATTTGTTCAACTGGCCCACCTGGAACAAATTGCACCACCGCGAATGTAAGCGTTAAAACTCCAAGGAGAGTTGGAATCATTAAAAGTAAACGCTTGAAGATATAAACACGCATTTGAGCTTGCATCACTTACTCTCCTCTTTCCACCAGTTTTGCATAATCCAAGGCTCAGCTTGGTAATACAGCGGTGGCTCTGGGTAACGCATTTCCTTGCGGAAGGCGACACGATGCGTGGGGTTGTACCACTGCGGTACCACGTAATAACTATTCCATAAGACCCGATCGAGCGCTCGAGCAGCCGTTCTTAATTGATCTCGATTCTGGGCTCTCGTAATTTCAGAAACTAGTGCATCGACAACAGGCGATTGAATTCCGATCACGTTATCAGAGCCCTTTTCTTTTGCAGCCTGACTACCAAAGCGATCCCACAACTCACTTCCAGGATTTTGCGAGTCTTGGAAACGCACCGTTGTCATATCAAAATCAAACTCATTCATACGTTTTTGATGAAGCGCAAAGTCACTTGTGCGCACATCTACCTGAATCCCTAATTTTTCAAGATTGCGAATGTAGGCTGAAATAACCCTGAGGAAGAATCCACCATCCTCAACAATCTCAAAGCGAAATGGCTCGCCCTTTTCATTACGCAAAGCACCATCACGATATTGCCAACCCGCATGCATCAATAACTCTCGCGCTTTACGCAAATTTTGGCGCAAGCTGCTTGGTGGCAAGGTGGACGGTGCTGGCGGCATCGGCCCAAACACCGCATCTGGCACCCACTGAGGGTATTGCGCCTTGAGGGACCTCAGTAATTTCAACTCACCTTCAGTTGGCTTACTTGGGCCATCAAAATTCGCACTCAAATCACTATTCGTGAAATAACTATTAATGCGTCCGTATTGGTCAAAAAAGATCTGACGATTGAGCCACTCAAAATCCAATGCCAAACCCAATGCTTGACGAACGCGCGGATCCTGGAAAATAGGTCTGCGAATGTTCATCGCAAAGCCCTGCATGCCTGCGCCATTGTGGTTGATGAATGCCTTCTTCGTCAGTGTGCCATTATCAAACTTTGATCCCACATATCCTTTAGCCCAAATTTTGGCGCGGTACTCTACGATGGCATCGAACTCCCCCGCCTTAAATGCTTCAAGACGAACAGCGTCATCACTGTAGAGTTTGTAAAGCACACGATCGAAGTTGTAAAAACCAACCCGAATATTGAGCGGCTTAGCAAGTTGATCAGCCCAATACTGTGGGTTCTTCTTGTAAACAATCGATTTGCCTGCCTTAAACGATTCTATTAAGTAGGGACCGCTGCCAATGGGAGCCTCGAAGGCAAGCTGCTCAAATGGAATCATGCTGCCATCAGGCTTCTTGCCCCAGTTACGCGAGAAGATTGGAAGTGTTCCAGCCAGAATCGGCAATTCTGAATTGTTATTCTTAAATTCAAAACGCACCAATCGATCAGAGAGGACCACTGCAGATGAAATATCAGCAAAGGTGGTTTTATAACGGGGATGCGCCTTCCCGCTCATCAGCACATCAAAACTGTATTTCACATCCGCCGCTAATATGGGACTGCCATCTGAAAACTTCGCTTCCGGACGAATATGAAACGTAACTGATTTACGATCCTTTGCAACCTCAATGTCATCCGCAAGTAATCCGTAGACACTCGATGTTTCATCGGCACTACCCTCAGCCAAAGACTCAAATATCAACTCAATGCCTGGAGCAGTGACACCACGCAATGTAAACGGGTTGAACTTATCAAAGCTAGTTCTTTGCCCTGGATTGGGCAACACAAGGGTGCCTCCCTTGGGAGCATTGGGATTGACATAGTCAAAATGGGTAAAACCCTCTGGATACTTTGGTTTGCCATACTGAGCAATTCCCTGACCCGCCAATGCCACACCACTCAACGACCCAGTCAGGACGGCTAAGAGCAAGAATTGGGTAAATCTGCCAAATAAGGCAAAGGGGGCAAAAAGGGTTTGGGCTGACATATATGCAACAATTGTAGATAGCAAATCATATTTGAAGAAGCAAAGGACACAACATGGGCTTTCTCGCTGGCAAAAAAATCCTCATTACCGGCCTCCTCTCTAACCGCTCTATCGCCTATGGCATCGCCAAAGCCTGCCATCGTGAAGGTGCCGAGCTTGCTTTTACTTATGTTGGTGAGCGCTTTAAAGACCGCATCGTGGATTTTGCGAAAGAATTTAATTCAGATCTGATTTTTGACTGTGACGTTGGTAGCGATGAGCAAATCTCAGCACTATTTAAGGATTTAGCAAAATCCTGGCCACAGTTTGATGGTTTTGTGCATGCAATCGGCTTTGCGCCACGCGAAGCGATTGCCGGCGACTTTTTGGATGGCCTCTCACGCGAGGGATTCAAGATCGCCCATGACATTTCTGCATACAGCTTTCCAGCAATGGCAAAAGAAGCATTGCCTATGTTGCGCGATAAATCTTCATTACTTACATTGACCTATCTTGGCTCAATGAAGAATGTTCCCAACTACAACACCATGGGTTTGGCTAAAGCATCTCTTGAGGCATCCGTGCGCTACCTCGCAGGTTCTGTTGGACCCAAAGGTATCCGCGCCAACGGCATCTCTGCTGGCCCCATCAAAACCTTGGCGGCCTCTGGCATCAAGGGCTTTGGCAAGATTTTGGAAGCAGTTGAGCAAACTGCCCCACTGCGTCGTAATGTCACGATTGATGATGTTGGCAATACTGCCGCCTTCTTGCTATCCGATTTAGCAAATGGCATTACCGCAGAAATCATTTATGTTGATAACGGCTTTAGCCAAGTGATTGGCGGAATGGAAGAGGCTTGAGCTCCCCCTCAACCATTAGTCTTCGCGAAGCCCTCAAATTTTGGACCAAACTCGGCTTCATTAGTTTCGGGGGACCCGCCGGACAAATCGCAGTTCTGCATCAAGAGTTAGTAGAAAAGCGTCGCTGGATTTCCGAGCGGCGCTTTTTACATGCGCTCAATTACTGCATGCTGTTGCCGGGACCTGAAGCACAGCAACTCGTCACTTATATCGGCTGGCTCATGCATCGCAGCTGGGGTGGCATTTTGGCGGGGAGCTTATTTGTACTACCCTCCCTATTGATATTGATTGCCCTATCTTGGGTTTACATCACCTTTGGCCAAGTGCCGTGGATAGCTGCGATTTTCTTTGGTATTAAACCGGCAGTCACTGCTATCGTCTTGCATGCTGCCGTTCGTATTGGTAAACGGACGATTCACAACAATGCTTTGAAATGGATTGCACTGTGCTCCTTTTTAGCAATCTTTATATTGAACTTATCTTTTCCAATCATTGTGCTGATTGCTGCCACAGTTGGCTATTGGGGTGGTAAACGTTACCCAGAATATTTTCAGCAGTCAGTCCATGGCAATAAAGGTCTTGCGCATTATGGTGCTGCCATGATTGATGACAACACTCCTACGCCACCACATGCGCAATTTCGTATTCAAAAAACTGTGTTGCATAGTTTCGTCGCCCTGTGCTGCTGGCTTATCCCCATCGGAATACTCGGCCTAGCATTTGGATGGAAGACGCTTTACCCCAATATCGCTTGGTTCTTTACTAAGGCTGCGTTCTTAACGTTTGGGGGCGCATACGCGGTATTGCCATATGTTTACCAAGGCGCAGTAGATCACTTCCATTGGTTAAGCGCCAATCAAATGATTGATGGACTTGCTTTAGGAGAAACTACTCCTGGTCCACTCATCATGGTTGTCGCTTTTGTTGGCTATCTTGCGGGTCATATTCAACACTTGATTGGCAATAGCAATCCATTTTGGTATGGTGCCTTGGGTGCAATTGTTGCTACGTGGTTTACCTTCTTACCATCATTCTTTTTCATCTTGGTTGGCGGGCCCCTTGTAGAGTCAACTCACGGCAAACTAGGCTTTACCGCATCGCTGACTGCAATCACTGCTGCCGTTGTCGGGGTCATTGTTAATCTAGGCTTATTTTTTGCCTATCATGTGTTCTTTCCATATGGCATTGGTGGATCTATTTCTTGGATATCCATCCTGATTTGCGCACTAGCCTCTCTTGCCCTATTTAAATACCAAAAAGGTGTAATGACAGTATTGGGTGGCTGCGCCCTTGCTGGCCTCTTAAGTCATCTAGCGAGCGTATTGCTGGGATGATCTAGCGCAATAGCTTTTTTCTTAAGATTGGCATAATGGAAGTTATGCGAATCAAACCCCAAACCATTACCCATCTACAAGAGTGGCTCGGTAAAACCGAGACCCTATCTGACACCGTTACTGCTGCGCCAGTAAGAGCACTATCGGCAACTTTAGATAGACCAGACCCCGAGCCAAGCAAGGGTACTTTTTTGCCTGAGCTATGGCACTGGCTGTATTTCTTGCCGCACGCACGTCAATCAGAAATCGGTCCTGATGGCCATCCTAAGCGCGGTGGATTTTTGCCGCCTGTTCCACTTCCCCGTCGGATGTGGGCGGGCAGTCGCGTGCAGTGGCTGGAACCTTTAGCTGTTGGTGATGAGATTAAACGCGTTTCCAAAATTGAATCTGTGACTCATAAATCCGGCCGCACAGGAGATTTGATTTTCGTATTAGTCAAACATGAAATCTCCAATCAAAAAGGCTTGGCGATTATTGAAGAGCACGACATTGTTTATCGCGATGCTCCTGGACCAGACGACAAACCTGTTGCACCAACGCCTGCGCCAAGCGATGCCAAATGGAGCAAGACAATTACTCCAGACGATGTGTTGTTATTTCGTTACTCTGCACTCACATTCAATGGTCATCGCATTCACTACGACCGCAAATACGTCACTGAAGTAGAAGGCTATCCAGGTCTCATTGTGCATGGGCCTTTGATTGCAACATTGCTTGTAGATCTGGTGCGCCAAAGCATTCCGGGTTGTAAGCTCAAGAGCTTTGAGTTCCGAGCTATTCGCCCAACTTTTGACATCAACATCTTCAAAGTCAGCGCTAAACCTGACTTAGAAAAAGATTCTTCCGGCAAAACGATTGCTATTTGGGCGCAAGACCATGAGGGCTGGCTCACCATGCAAGCAACTGCGGTTCTTGCCTAAAAATCAAATTTGATAACTGAACATGACAACCGAACATTTCTCTCGCGAGCTAGCTGCATTTGCGGCAAACCTCAAGATTTCTGACATTCCCAATGATGTGATTGCTAGAGCCGAAGATCTTTTGGTCGACTGGTTCGGCTCTGCGATTGCCGGTAAAGGCTCTCGCCCAGTTGAAACCATTACCCAGTTTGCAGAGCACATGGGTGGCTTCGATGCCTCTCATGCTGGACCGTCGGAAATTCTAATTACTCGCAAAACATCAAGTCCATTTTTGGCGGCAATGGCAAATGCTGCCGCATCCCATGTTGCTGAACAAGACGATGTACATAACGGCTCCGTGTTTCATCCGGCGACTGTAGTGTTTCCACCAGCGCTAGCTTGTGCTCAAGCAATTGGAGCATCTGGCGAGGATTTGATCGTTGCTGCCGTTGCTGGATATGAAGTGGGTATACGTGTTGGTGAATTTTTAGGTCGTTCACATTACAAAGTGTTTCATACGACAGGTACCGCAGGTACGATCGCTGCTGCGGCAACTGTTGGACGATTACTTAAGCTCAATCCGGTTCAAATGTTGCATGCCTTTGGTTCTGCGGGCACACAATCTGCCGGTCTTTGGGAATTCTTGCGAGACGCCGCCGACTCTAAACAATTACACACAGCTCATGCCGCCTCTACTGGCTTGATGTCTGCTTACATTGCCAAATCTGGCTTTACTGGTGCAGAGCATATTTTGGAAGGCAAGCAAGGTTTAGCTGCTGGAATGTCAAGTGATGCGGTTCCCAGCAAACTGGTTGATGGCTTAGGCACTCGGTGGGCCTTAGCAGAGACAAGCTTCAAATACCACGCCTCATGTCGCCACACCCACCCTGCTGCTGATGCACTACTACAAGTAATGCTTGCACATAAACTCAAGCCTAGTGACATCGCAAAAGTGGAAACTCTGGTTCACCAAGGTGCCATTGATGTTCTAGGCCCTGTGACAGATCCCGCTACTGTTCATCAATCCAAGTTTTCTATGGGTACGGTGCTTGCGTTGATCGCGCATTATCAATTTGCTGGCTTACAAGAATTTGATCAACATTTTCATGATGATGCGATTTGCCTATTCCGTGATCGCGTCACTATGAATCTAGATCCCGAAGTAGATTCTGCTTACCCACAACGCTGGATTGGCAAAGTAAAAGTGCATCTTCAGAATGGACAAATACTTGATGGCCGCGTTGACGAACCTAAAGGAGATCCTGGCAACACCCTCTCCCGCACTGAAATCACCGACAAAGCACTTCGCCTGGCTGCATTTAGTGGCGGGGCAAATCCAAGTGAAATGAAACAAGCAATCGATCTTTTATGGAATATTCGTAAACAACAATCGATTAGCAAGCTCCTACCAAACTCATAATTTCAATTGTCAACTTCTTTCTTTATGAATCCACTCAATACCCCGCTCGGTTTTTGCTCTAACTTCTTATTTGTTCCAGGCACACGCCCAGAGCGTTTTCTGAAAGCATTAGATAGTGGCGCCAGTGGTGTCATATTGGATCTAGAGGATGCGGTAGCAGAAGAAGATAAAGAAACTGCACGCGCTGCCATACGGTCTGCTTGGTCACAGTTTTCAGATGAGCAAAAAAAACGTCTTGTGATTCGCACGAATTCGCCAGGATCAAAATTTTATTCAGCGGATTTAATTCTGGCGCAAGAGTTACAAGTTGCATGCATTCTCATTCCCAAGAGCGAATCTTTAGATCAAATTAATGGTGCAGCTCTCATACTGCCAAACACTGCCATTATTCCGATGATTGAGACTGCTCTTGGCTTACATCACCTTAATGAAATCGCAAACTCCAATCAAGTCTTACGCCTAGCTTTGGGTAACCTGGATTTACAAGCCGATCTTGGGATGATGTGTGACGCGCAAGAGACTGGGCTGCAAACTGCGCGCTACCAAATCGTCCTAGCTTCTCGACTGGCACAAATTACCCCTCCAGTTGATGGGGTTACACCATCCACAGATGATCTACCCCGCATTACCGATGACGCCGAGCGCGCCAAACGCATGGGTTTTGGCGCAAAACTGTGCATCCACCCCAAACAAGTCGCCATTGTTCAGGCAGCCTTTATGCCCACAGAAGAAGAAGTTCATTGGGCTCAAAGGGTCATTGAGGCAGATAAGACCTCCAAGGGTGGCGCCGTGAAATTAGATGGAAAAATGATTGATCGACCAGTGGTTCTATTGGCCAAAAGAACGCTAGCAATTGCTGGTAAACACTAATTTAGAAGCGAACTCTTTTTTGCCAAAAAATGGCAAAATACCCATCCGAGCAGTACCAAAAAATACTATACAACTACGGCGGGACTAATCATGACATTTTATAAATCCTTACTTGCAAGTGCATGCGCGTTTGCTGCAAGCGCTTTCATATCAGGTGGCGTAATGGCTGCTGATGTTTATCCAAATAAACCAGTTACCTTAGTGGTTCCATTTGCTGCAGGCGGCCCTACTGATGCTGTTGCTCGCTTGATTGCTGTTCCCATGGGCAAAGAATTGGGTCAATCTGTCATCGTTGAAAATACCGTTGGTGCTGGCGGAACGATTGCTGCCACTCGCGTGGCTCGCTCTGCTCCAGATGGCTACATGATTTTTATTCACCACATGGGCATGGCTACGGCGCCAGCTTTATACAAAAAACTACCTTTTGACCCAATGAAAGACTTTGAGTACATCGGTCAAGTGGTTGACGTACCTATGGTTCTATTAGGCCGCAAAAACTTCCCACCAAACAACTTTAAAGAACTCGAGGCTTACATCAAAGCTAATAAAGAGAAGGTTACTTTAGCAAACGCAGGTCCAGGTGCTGTTTCACAGTTGTGCGGCCTTTTGTTTATGTCTCGTGAAGGCGTAGAGCTCACAACCGTTCCATACAAAGGCACAGGTCCTGCGTTAACCGACCTTTTGGGTGGACAGGTTGACCTCTTGTGCGATCAAACAACGCAAACTATTCCTTATATTCGCGATGGCCTAGTAAAAACTTACGGCGTCACGACACCAAAACGTCTTGCTGCCCTACCAAATGTTCCTACTTTGGATGAGCAAGGCCTCAAAGGTTTTGAGGTAAAAGTTTGGCATGGTATGTATGTTTCTAAAGGAACCCCTCCAGCTGTTATCAACAAGATCAACAAAGCTCTCAACGTTGCTTTAAACGACCCCGAAGTGAAAGCTCGTTTGGTAGAGTCCAATATTGAAATCGTTCCTCCAGCCAAGAGAACTCCGAATGGCTTAAAGGAGCACCTGGAAGCTGAGATCAATAAATGGGGTCCAGTGATTCGTAAAGCGGGTGCATACGCAGACTAATCCAAGCCCCGGTGCAATTAAAAAGCCAGCTAAGCAATTAGCTGGCTTTACTTTTATCTATAAATCTATGCAGTCATCCTGGTCTGAATAAATATCCAGATCGAGCCTTTTCTTTTCGCTGCTTTCGCATTCCATTCCATACGGCAAACAAAGACCAAATCGCTAATGCGGGATCCAACAGGTAATCCCATAAGTTACTTGACTCATGCCAACGAATGCTCCATGCAATGATGGCAATGCCAATAATCCAAACCCCTTTGGTCCAACCTACTAGGCCGCATACCAAGGCAAAGATCAGAACACTGATTAAAAAGGCAATAGATCCATAACCCCAGGCATAAGGATCAAACATGCTGATACCTAAGGCAAATGGGTAAAAGACAATTGCCAAAATAGCGATGCCCCATTTGATTGGAGTGGGCGTAGCTTGGTAACTCGGTAGCAAGGCGCTCCAAAGCAACAAAGTGCTCACAATACTCAAATCTCCAATTATCCCTCGTACATAAGCAGCCAAAGGCAATTCCATCGACATTCCTAGCGGCCAGAAAAATAGATTGGCGAATATCAATACTAATAATGCCTTTATAGAGAATGGGATGCCATTGCGAGCAAAGACTTCAAGCAACAGAACCAATAACACTGAGCATGTAATCGATATCTCCACCATAGCGGCAATTTGCATGAGATCGTTTGTCATTGCGTCTCCCTTGATTCGCCATTTGATTGATTTTCTGTAGAGCTTGGTAACTGCTTATATGCGCGATCCAACCAAGCACTTGAGAAATAGACATGACGAATCTTTTTACGATCCCAGGTATACACCAGGTGCACATCACCACCATGCGCACTTAACAAATAGGGATAAGAAAACTCCTTACGCTCTAGCTCTGGCAAAGCTTCGTCATTTTCTATGGTTTGAACAATATGCCATTCGCCTGATTTGGGCTTACTCATCATCAATACCAGGCGATAACGCCCCGCTTCAATATTATTAAGCGCCAGTAAGCGGGCTCCGTTTTGCAATAGCACTCCTGCCACTGCCGAATTTGGATTCAGGATCTCTAAGTCGCCCAATGATTGCCACGTTTGGCCGGCATCTTGAGTGGCGCTTACTGGAATTTGTTTTACTTGTCCTGAGCCACGCGTTTGCCTAAAAAGCGCAGCCGCATTTTGAGCATCATTGACAAACATAACAGGTTGTATAGCACTGCGCCCTGCACTCATGCGACGCTTGTCTAGCACCTGAACAGCATCCAACCTCAAAAATTCACCAAATCGACCAATCCATTCGTGATAGGCAGGCAAACCCAAACGACCATCCGCAAAAGTTACTGCTGGTGATTTAACTAAAGTACTGAGGTTAAAAAACGGTGACGCAATTAAACGCTGTGGACGAGACCATGTAGCACCCTCGTCCTCAGAAAATATTGTTGAAATTGAGCTACCAGCCCAACCCCCTATCGATACCGTTACAAAGAATAGCTGCAAACGTCCATCAGCAAGTCGTGCTGGCACAGGATTGCCGAGCTTAGCGATATAGCGTGAGAGACCTTTTTCTGCGGCAACCCTATCCATTACTACGCTTGATGCACCCCATGTATTGGATTTTGAATTCAACACTGCAGTGTTGATCACCACATCCGGGGCTCCTTCTCGACTACCCGCAAACCAAAATGCCCGAATACCACCATCCTTTAATCCAATTAATGAAGCGGCGTGAACAGAAGCAGCACCTGTATCAGGGAGCCAGTCCATTCGTGGATCCTGGACTGCAGACTGAGAAGCGAGCTTCCCTTTTATAGCACTTGGCTTTAATTCTGGAACTGCATCTGAAGCTACTTCAACAGACTCTTCATGAGCACCTTCACTTGCAGCAAACGGCGCCCAAGATGGCCGACCATCATTATGAATAAAACCAAGTACTGCGGCCAAAAGTAAAAAGCAAAATGCGAGTACACGACTCATCTACAAACATCCTTCACATTCAATAAGTCTGGATTGGTAACAGAATTATCGCTTGGAGTGGAAACCAAGTATTCGACAACAAATAAATGCTCGGCAATTTTTCCAAGTAGCATTTCTTTAATTTCCTTATCGGAGTGACGCGCTCTCATCTCCATGCGTTGCCCCAATACCTGACACGAGTCGCATAGAGTGGGTGCAGCGCCCATTGGCGCATGTACGGCGACAATTGGATACGTTTTAGTGAGCCCCTCAATATCACCGGCATCTTTAGCAAGATAACCATGTAATTGAGTTCCTGGAAGGAGCAATCGATATTCCTCATCTTTTGCTCGATAGTCGCATGGAACCCATACATCTTTACCCTGCGCACGCTCAATTGTTTCAGCGGAATATCGCCCTAGCTGCCCTTCAAGCGGAGCCAGACTGCTCGTCAAAGCACCATAAACCAGAAAACAAGCCATTAGAGCAAAAGCCTTGCATCGCTCACGACGGATCAATCCAGTAATAACTAGCAGTAGACTCAGCCCCATAAGAACCCAGTGCAGCGGGTTGTAATGCCAAGCCCCTGAATCCACCATCAATGTAGAGAGCTGAAGATTGAGTCCAAGCCATAACAATAGTGCAAGCACGATTGCCTGCAATAGCAATGCAATTCGGAATCCCCATAAAGGCAATCGATCCCAATGCATGGCTATCAATGCAGCAAAAGCCGGCATCACGGGAAGAAGGTAGCGACCAGATCGCTGACTTGGCAAACTAAACACTAGGAAGAAAGCAGCTATCAGCAATAATAATAATGACTCTTCGGCGGACATGAATCTTCTTTCACGCCAGCACTGAAGTAAGGTTGAAATCAGTACAAAGATGAAGAGCCCAGCATTAGCGAGCGTCGTGAGCAACAACATCCAAATGCTGTCACCGCCACGCACCAAATCCAAAAGATAGTTAGAGCTTCTAGCAGAAAACTTTCCTGCGTTCTCACCCAATACAAACTCCCGCCAAACGGCCTCAGGGTTGGGGTCTAGGAAAAACCATAGGGAGAAAATACCAAGTGCAACAATGCCTATCAGCATCAACTTATATAAGTCGCGAATGAGCGTCTGGGAAATGCTCCACTGACGCCAATGCCAGTAATACAAGCCTAGTGCAAATGCGGCAGGGACAATGTAGGCGAATGATTTAGCAAATAAAGCAAGTCCAAGGGATAGACCAGCCAATACTGGAAATAGTAATTTCGACTCGAAGGCGCTTTTGCCCCAATACAGAAGTGCAAAAAATGGCAGGCTTAACCAAAATATTTCTGGGGGATCTGTTAGAAATGGTCGGCCATAGCGATATGTTGCAAAAAAAGATAGCCAAACCAATGCCGCAACAATTCCTGTTTGCGCTTTTCCACTAAAGCGACGAACAGCCACAAAAAGCAACAATGCGGTAAGTGTGGTATATAAAACACTGGGCCAACGTAAGTTTTCTAAACTCCATTGGCTTGCCCAATGAGTACTGGCAATCCCCTGCCAAAAAATCAGTGGCGGCTTGGTGTTTTTGATGCCGTCCATTTCAGATTGAAGCGGCAACCATGATCCCGAATCTGCGGTCATTCTCACAATATGCATATAGGGATACTCATCCCCATTTTTTGGGGCAAAACGGCTATCTAGACCGTACAGGTAGGCAAATATTGCCAAGGCTAGAGTCAATAGTGCATATCGGAGGGTGAATGAGCCGCGCATACCTATAGTTTATAGGCGCAAAGGACTTGCAGCGACAAAAATGGGTTTACCCCTAACGGGGTATAAATATATAAAAATTCCATCTTAAAAGGGCGCTCTACTTCCTTCGCATTTCCCTCGTTCTTGATTAAGATAGTACAAGCTTATAAATAAGGTTGCCATCTATCTTGTGCGCCAATCAGAAATGGAGATTATTCTCATGCAATGGAAACAAATAAAGCCCTCTTTATACCTTTTGGGTTTTTTAAATCTTTGCTTTGTCTCTTATCAAACCCAAGCAGAGTCAACGGGCGCGACCAATCTTTATCACCGCGGACTTGCCGCAACCTGTGCTAATTGCCATGGCACTGATGGCAAAGGTGTATTAGATGGGGGCATACCACTCATTAACAATCTAAGCACTGAGCAGATTCTGAGTCAACTCAAAGCATTCAAGTCTGGCGCACGCGAGGGCACCATCATGCCGCAACTCGCCAAAGGTTACTCTGATGAGCAACTCGAAATCATCGCCAAGCAATTGGGAAATAAATAGGAGCCCAACATGGATCGTCGACACTTTATTGGACAGAGTGCAGCTGGAATAGGCTTATTGGCAGGCTTTGCTGGCCAAGCCCACGCAAACTTACAAAAGGCAGAAATAATCGTAATCGGCGGCGGCTATGGGGGCGCTACCGCAGCAAAGTATTTGCGCCTTTTTTCCAACAACACAGCAAATGTGACTTTGATTGAACCCAATGCCGCATTTGTTTCATGCCCCCTATCCAACCTTGTAGTTGGTGGATCTCGCACTTTGGCTGATATAACGAGCCCCTATGACAATCTAAGTAAGCGTCATGGAGTAAAAATTATTCAAGACAGTGTTGGCAATATCGATCCCGACAAAAAAACTGTCAAATTAACCTCGGGCAAAACCTTGCGCTATGACAAAGTGATTTTGTCGCCAGGCTCTAGTCTAATAATGAATAGCATTGAGGGTCTTGCGCAAGCCAATAAAGCTGGAGTGACCTTACAGGCGTGGAAGGCAGGCCCTGAGACTGTAGCTCTGCACAAGCAACTAGCTGCAATGAAAGATGGCGGCACATTTGCCATTAGCATCCCAGAAGCGCCTTATCGCTGCCCTCCTGGACCCTATGAACGCGCTTGCCAAGTAGCAAACTATTTCAAGCAATACAAACCCAAGTCCAAAGTACTTATCCTGGACGCCAATCAAGATGTGGTTTCTAAAGGCGCACTCTTTAAAAAGGTATGGGCTGAGCAGTACCCCGGCATGATTGAGTATTTACCAAAATACAACGTGACTGGCGTTGATGCAAAAACCAAAACAATCAAGTTTGAAATTCAGGAAGACATTAAAGCGGATGTGCTTAACTTATTACCAGCGATGAGTGCCGGTGACATTGCCGTAAAAACTGGCCTTGCTAATGCCAATGGTCGCTGGGTCAACGTGAACTTTCTGAACTTTGAGTCAACAGCGCAAAAAGATATTCACGTTCTAGGTGATTCGATACAAGTTGCTTATGCAATGCCCAAATCTGGTCATATGGCTAATCAACATGCCAAAGTGGCAGCAGCCGCAATTGTTGCTGAACTCAGCGACTGGGAAGTGAATCCCTCCCCTGTGTTAACAAACACCTGCTATAGCTTTGTTAATTCAAAAGAGGTGGTCCATGTGGCCAGCGTGCATCAGTACATCGCCGCAGAGAAGACCTTTAAGCCTGTCCCAGGCTCTGGCGGCCTCTCACCTGCACCCTCAACCTTAGAAGGGGTTTATGCATGGGGCTGGGCTCACAATATCTGGGCGGATACCTTGGGTTGATCCAGGTCAACACTTATGAAAAAAGGGGCGCATTTGCCCCTTTTTTTGTTTACTTATTTACCCCGATAAATATACTGAGCTCAATAACAATAATGTAGGAGGCTTTATGAATATGACCCCAACTTCACCGAAAGATGCAACCAAAATAGAAAACGCGATTGAACGGTGGACGGTGCCCATCGGCAATTTATTTGTGTCACTCTTTCATCGGATAGCTTTGTTTGGCATTGGCGCTGCGACAGTTTGGTCAGCCGCAGTTGCTTTTTTAGGGATGGTTAGCAAAGGCTCCGCCTCAATTGAAGACTTGTTGCTTTTATTTATCTATCTTGAGATCGGCGCAATGGTCGGAATCTATTTCAAGACCAACCATATGCCAGTGCGCTTTCTAATTTATGTTGCCATTACTGCAGTAACACGTCTGATTATTGATTTAGTAAATACCAAGCATGAAGCAGACATGGCCATCTTATTGATGGGTATTACCATTCTTGTTCTGGCATTGGCTAATGCAGTTGTTCGCTACGCGTCTTACAAGTTCCCAAGCCGCCATGCGGACAACGAATAAGTAATAGCGCTATAGATCTGGATCCACTGCATCACTGAATTGATAGGGGTGCACGCCCCTATTCAGACAATTGCGAACGTAGTCAATGCTAGTTCGCAAGGCGTAGTAATCACCCGCTAGACGTTTTGATACCTTGATGTTTAGCGCCTGATATTCCAATAGATCTAGCTTTTTCAAGTATTCATCTCTTTGAGCGGCATCAAAAGTCGTTAATAGGCTTTGCTCAAAAGTTTTTAATTCACCGTATAGTCGATTGATCTTGTTGTACATCAACTTGGTTCGATAGCTAGGCAAGCTACGCAAAACTGGGTAGGCGATGATGCAAAACGGCAGGAAGATAAACAACAGACGGCTAATAAACTCCGCCATCCAGAATGGGAAATATGCGGAAATTAGCGGATAACTATTCTTTTCATAATGAACGGCAACCGGACTCTCAGGCCAAAGGGAGTCTTTAAAGGACGGGAACTCCCCTCTATTTGCAAAAAAGGACTCTTTACCGTTAATTTCTCGAGCAGCCTCTAAAAATAGAAACTGAATCGCAGGGTGCATCCGGTCATCAATCAATAAGTTCGTTGTGGTTGCAATTAACTTGATATCTTGATTTGGAAAATTACGTTGCAGACTAAACGCCCCCTCTGGGACGCTTAAGATTTTCACATAAGGCATTAGCTTCGTGAATGCCTCTGCACGCTTAAAGGTAACCAAGTGCAATTGTGGATCCTTAAGCAAGGTCTGTACGTTATGCGCCTCTAAAGCATCAACAATAAATGCGCCGTCAATCTCACCGGCTTGTAAAGCCTTAACAGCCTTTTCGCCAGGGTAGTTCACAAATTGCAGACCGGCATTCTCCAATCCAGATAGTTTAATAATCCGGGTAGTCTGAGCATGAGTCCCGCTGCCCTCTACACCGACGGATACTTTGCGATTAGAAAAATATTTAGAGTGTCCAGCAATGACTTGAAAGTCGCTACTTTTTACTTCTGGACCACGATAAAAGAACCAAATCGGATCATAGCCAATTGAACCCAAAGATTGAATGCCGCTAATATTTTTTGGTCGCTCCACTCCAGCTTGAACAAAGGCAGCTTGAACGGGATCATTTCGATCACTTAAACGAAGGAGATTTTCTTGTGCTCCGTTAGTTGAAACCAGCTCAAGAGTAACGCCCTTGGTCGCGAAATACTCAGCATATTTTTTACCAAGATCTTCATAGGAGCCGCCCGCTGATCCGGTAGCAATCTGCACATGCCTTGGCGGAGGTGGATCTGCATACCACCAAATGCCCATCAAAATCGTGAGCAAGAGAATTAACAGTGGCCACGCCTCTTCTAAGAATTGGATGAAATCAGACCATTTTTCAGCAATAGTCTCTTTTAAACCCAAGAAGGTTTCGCTAGTGTTCTCTTTAAAGCTTCCCATGCCCAACCATTAAGCAAATATTTCAAAAGCTAATGATAATGTGCTTAATACAGGAATAAACAATAAAAGGCGTTCTATATGCTATTTATCCGAAAATCCCAAGAGCGGGGCTATGCTGACCATAGCTGGCTCAAAAGCTTTCACTCCTTCTCCTTTGCTGGCTATCACGATCCCCGATTTATGGGCTGGGGAAATTTGCGCGTGATTAATGAGGATCGCGTTGCACCTAGCATGGGCTTTGGCAAGCATGGCCATCGCAACATGGAAATCATCAGCTATGTGCTATCAGGTGAATTGGCACACGAAGACAGCATGGGAAACATTAAAGGCATTCCTCCCGGGGATGTGCAACGCATGAGTGCTGGCACTGGAGTGATGCATAGCGAATTTAATCATGCAAAAGATCAAACCACGCACTTCCTGCAAATCTGGATTGAACCCAATCAGTTAGAAATTGCACCCAGCTATGAACAAAAAACCATTCCTGCTGTCAATAAGGATGGGAAATTATGTTTGGTTGCCTCCCCTACTGGAGAAGCTGGATCAGTCAGCATTTCAGCCGATGCCAAAATGTATGCGGGACACTTTGATGGCGAGCAGTCAGCCAGTCTGAAATTAGACCCCAGTCGCAAAGCGTACGTTCACCTGATTCGTGGTTCACTTCAAGTTAATGGTCAAGAATTAAATAGTGGCGACGCGCTTCTCATCAAAGATGAATCTCAATTGTCGATTTTGAATGGAAAAAGCGCCGAAGTCTTAGTATTTGACCTCAGCGCTTAATAAGGAGTAGCGCAGCAAGACTGGTTTTGGAATTAGTCGAGCTTAATCTTGGCTTTTTCCATCACTACTTTCCATCTTGCTATATCGGAAAAGTAAAGCTCTGAGAATTGCTTCGTGTCCATCGGCGCGATTTGGACACCTGCTTTTTGAAACCGCTCTTTCATCTCAGGTGTTTCCAGAATTTTCAGAGTTGAGTTGTTTAGCGCTTTGACAATATTTTGCGGCGTTCCAGCTGGGACAAACATGCCCTGCCATAAAGCCATCTCATAGCCCTTCACTCCTGCCTCTTGAATGGTCATTAGCTCAGGAGCGCCACTAAAACGATTCTTGCTTGTCACTGCTAAAGCTCTTGCCTTATCGCCTTTATAGAGAGGAAGCCCTACTGGCATACCTGCAAAATAGAAATCAATTTGACCTCCTACTAAATCAGTCGCCGCAGGTGAACCACCCTTATAAGGCACATGAATAGCTTGTAAACCAGTAGTAGCCAAAAACAACTCCCCTGCCATGTGATCTGAGTTTCCAATCCCAGAAGAACCGAAACTCAGCTTGCCAGGATCAGCTTTAAGCATTGCAATTAGGTCGGCAACAGTTTTCGCCGGGGAATTATTGTTCACAATCAAAATGTGAGGAGTAGCAGCAACACCCACCACAGGCAATAAATCTTTTTGGCCGTTAAAAGGTAATTTTGGATTTGCAGCAACATTAATTGCCAAACCGTTTTGTGCGAATAAGATGGTGTAGCCATCTGGATTGCTCTTTGCAACTGCTTCAGCAGCCAAACTTCCAGCAGCACCACCACGATTTTCAACAACAATAGGTTGTTTGAGGGCGATACTCAAATCATTGGCAATCATCCTGCCCACAATGTCGGTTGAGCTACCTGGCGCATAACCAATCATCATCTTGATCGGTTTATCTGGATAAGCAGCATTGACTGCCCCTACAAAAAGGCCAGTTATCACTACGCCTATTGCTATGTTTTTATATATCTTTTTAAACATATTGTCTCCTCCAGAATTTTTACAGTGCCAGAGTCGCGATTCCGCATTCTTTAGCACACGCATTTAGGGCATCTAATAGCTCAGGTGAAACTGGAATACCTAAACGCTGTCTCTCTGCCATGGTTTTAGCGGCACCTTCTCCTGGCACGCGGATTTCTTTAACGCCAGGAAGAGTGGTTGAGCTCTTCAAATCATTTACTAGCTCAATGACTCGAGCAATGAAGTCATCCTTATTGCCAAAAGCGCTGGGATCTGCCGCAATAATCGCTTGCCCAGTATTGGTAACCAAATCATGATGGGCGTTGAAATCAATTGTCCCTTTACCTACGGCTGCATTATTTAAGGCGCCAGCCAATAAACCAATCATGACCGCCAAGCCATAGCCTTTGTATCCGCCAATAGGCAATAAAGAGCCTTCAGCGGATCGCTTTGGATCTGTAATCGGCTTACCTTGCTTATCAATCATCCAATCATCAGGAATAGTTTCGCCTTTTTGCGCGGCCACTTTAACTTTGCCGTATGCAGCTACCGTAGTGGCAATATCCAACAGCACAATTGGCTCTTTACCAGCAGGGACAGCAATGGCAATGGGATTGGTTGATAAGAGCAAATCAATTCCACCCCATGGGGCCATGTGATTTGCGTTGCCTACCGCCATATAAATTCCAATATAGCCTTGCTCAGCTAATTTACGCACATAAACTGAAGCGGCACCAGAATGATTTCCATAATGACTGCCAATCCAGCAAACGCTATGTTGTTTCACTTTCTCAAGCGCGAGCTCTACTGCACGGTTCATTACTAAATGGCCTAACGCATTGTCGCCATTAATGAGTGCAGTTGCACCCTGTTCGCGCTCAATATGAATATTAGGTTGAAGATTTACGCCGCCCGCACGAATTCTCTTAAGGTAAGCCGGCAACCGAAAAATACCATGTCCATCAGCACCAACCAAATCTGACTTCACCATCAAATTGGCAATTATTTTTGCATCCGCTGCAGGCACTTTTTCCGCCTCTAGAGCTCTAGCGATAAATCCTTCAGCATCTGCAATGGATAAATATTTCATTGTGATTTATACCTCTGAGCTCGCTTTAAATTCCATACTATATTTGTATTTATTTTCCGGATGGTGCGTCACCGTTACCTCAAATAGCTTATCTTGGTCATCAAAATATCGGCGAATGATGACTAAACACGACGCGTTAGGCTCAATGTTCAACTTTTTAGAAATCACAGGTGAAGCAGCGGCAGCATAAACATCTACTTCTGCACGCTCAATTCGGGCGCCATATTTTTTTTCAATTTGCTCGTACACCATCACTTGTGTGTGCTCAGGATCTTTAGTCAAAGATGCAAACTGAGGCAAGATATAAATATCCGTCCACGCAATAACCTCTTCCAACTTTTGGCGTTTGCGTATTCCACCAATGTGATACCAAGAAGACCCTACTGGAGCGCCAACGATTTGACTCAAGGATTGATCTAGCTCGATATATTCCTCGACTAAATTCTCGCGATAGGTGTCTCGTGAATAACTCAAAATATCAATCGGGGAATTGAAGCTTTGCGTAAAGCGACGCAAACGTTGCCGCGAGACCACCTTTGTAGGCGCGCCTTGATGGCGATAGATCAGTCCATTCGCCTCCAAAATCTGCAATGCATGTCGCAAAGTGTGTCGACTAGATTCAAAATCTCGGCACAGGTCTGCCTCAGCAGGCAAGACAGACCCTACCGGCCAGTCTCCGTTATAAATTCGCTGCTCTAGCGTATTCGCTAGAGACTTGTATAACGGTAAGCGCTCAGACAATTTAGGAAAGTCCAAACATTTTTTTGCCAGCAACTGGCAAAGTTACTTTCAAAATATCACCTGATAAAGATTCGGTAATGTAGAGATCTTTATTGTCAGGGCCACCAAAGCACATATTCGCCAAGTGGTGGTGATGCGGGTTCTCAGAATAGATTAAATGGGTTGGCAGCATATTGCTATCAAATCTCCAAATACCAATGCCAAGATGGCATACCAATAAACCATTCTCAGAATCCATCTCAATGCCGTCAGGGCCTGCAACACCACCAGTCAACTGAATAGCTACACCAGTCTTAGAAACTGAACCATCAGCCATTAAGGGTAGACGCCATATTTGTTGCGAGCGAGTGGCCGCTACAAACACGTGCTTTTCTTGAGTATTTAAAGTAATGCCGTTAGGACTTGGAACATTTAGAGCCAAACGATCTAATTGGCCATTAGCTCGTAATCTGAATACTCGCCCTGTTGGATCTGCGATGCCAGTCTGACCCTGATCCGTGAAATATAGATCACCGTTAGATGCGAAGTGAAGGTCATTCAAGCCCTTAAAGTTCTCGCTATACATGGAGCCCAAGATAGTTTCAATTTTTCCTGTTTTTGGATCCAAAGCCAACAACCCTGCTTTGTAGTCACAAATGAATGCGCGACCATCTTTGTGGAACTTCAAGCCATTTGGCCATCCGTCATATTGAGTGATTAATTCCCAATTGCCTTTGGTATCGATTCTGAAAATACGGCCAAAAGGAATATCAACAAACCACAAGTTACCTTCGCGATCAAAGGATGGGCCCTCCAAAAAGCACTCCACTTCTGCGCCTTGGCGGTTTGGATCTGACCAGCCAGTACGAGATTTCTTCCTGAATTTCTCTGGCATCGTTGCAAAAACTTCCGTTTTGATTTTTTCTACTGGCTGGAAGGGGTTATGCATGGTCACGTTTTGTCTCCTCGGATTAGTTATACGGATAAGTTAGTTTTAAGGTTTTACTATTAAACCATAATTAGTGCTAATCTTACGCAATTATTGACATATCGCTGTTTAATCAAATTATTACTTGACCGTATAGGTTTAAAAATATGAAATCTGTAGTTGTTGTTGGAACCGGAATCATGGGTGCAGGCATAGCCGCTGGATTTTTAGCTCGTAGCGTCCCTGTAGTTATCTTAGGAAGAAGCGAAGAAAAAGCGGAGGCTTGCCTTGATAAGGCGCTTACCCTTGCAAAGAAAATTGGCGTGGAGGGAGACAATGCCACCAAAGATCAAGCTGACATCAAGAAGCAGCAAGTCGTTGGAATACTAGAGGAATACCAAGGGTGGAATGATTGTCAATGGGTCATTGAAACTGTCGCAGAAAACCTTGCATTAAAACAAGAGGTATTCAAATACCTAGATCAAGTAGTACCAGCCAACATTCCTATTGGAAGTAACAGCTCTGGTTTCCCAATTAGCAAAATCGCAGAAGGCTTAAAAACTGCAAACCGCATGATGGGCGCACATTACTTCATGCCCGCCGAAGTAGTGCCATTAGTTGAAATTGTTATGGGACAAAAGACAGACATTCAATACGCTGAGCGAGCTTGTGAGCTCTATAGATCAGTTGATAAGAAGCCAGTTCTGGTTAAGAAAGATATTCCAGGATTTCTGGCAAACCGCATTCAACACGCGCTGATGAGAGAGGCTCTATCTCTCGTACAGGAAGGCATCGCCACCCCAGAAGACATCGACGATGCAGTGCGTTACAGCTTTGGGTTCCGTTATGCTGCCGTCGGCCCAATGACTCAGAAAGAAATTTCGGGTTGGGACGGAATGGCCAATGCCGCAAAAGAGATTTATCCATCCCTGTCCAATATCACCGCCCTGCCACCGAAGGTTGCGCAACTCATGGCCGATGGAAAAACTGGCATGAAAGCCGGTGAAGGATTTCGTAAATGGAGCCCTGAAGAAATAGCTCAGGTATCAGACTCTTATTCACGCAGATTAAAAGCCGCGTTTGATGTTCTTAATATTGAATAGTTGAATAGCCTTGGGCCATAGCATCTTTAACGCGATCAATATTCGGGGTAATGCCAACACCAACGGCATTCATTTGGGCGCAGTCCAAATAGCCCTGATTTGCTCGCAGCGGCTTATCGCAAATATCAAACTTCAGATATTGATTTGACATGCTAAATCCCCAGGGAACCTCGCCTAAAGCAAAGCCAATAGAGGCTGTTGCCGCACCTGATAAGGATGTCTCCGCAACCTTGCAAGCTAAATTCAGCTTAAAGCCCTTCTCGCACAAGGTCTGGGCACAACTCCATGCCTCTAGAACTCCACCCGTCTTAATTAATTTAAGGCTTGCACCATCAAAAGCTTTAGCCTTTATAAATCCTTCAATCTCTTGGATGCCATGGATAGATTCATCTAAAGCAATGGGAATGGCGGAATGCTTCTTGAGCAATACAAAATCATCTAATGAAGAATTCGCATTAATCAATTGCTCTGCGAAAGATAAATTTTTAGCCTCTAACGATTCGCAGAATCGAATTGCGTCTTCTAAAGACATGGCGCCATTAGCATCAACCGAAACCACATCGTCCTTTAGCAACTCAGACAATACCTTTACGCGATGCAAGTCTTCATCTAAAGACAAAAGCCCAATTTTGATTTTCCAATGCTTAAATCCAGCCTGGCGGAATGTTTTTGCATCTGCAATCTCTTTATCCAAAGTGCCGCCAAGCATTCTCAAGAGGGGCATTCTATTTGGGCTTACTACGGCATTTCCATTGCTTAAGGACTGCAAGTATTTCCATAAAGGAATGGATTTCTTTTGTGTGTATAAATCAAGCAATGCCATTTCTAGACAAGACTTTGCGGATGGATTGCCATACAGAATCGCATCAAGCTGGCTAATAAATATCTTGGGTTCAGTCCACTCTGTTGTGCGTATTTTTTCTGCCAAGTATTTAATGCTGGCAAGCAAACTATCAAGGGTCTCCCCTGTCATTAGTGGTGCTACTGACGCTTCGCCCCAACCTTGGCGGCCACCATCATCAGTCAAACATACCAATACGGTTTTGGCATCAACGATGACTTCCTTAGCCATCTTGATTGGTTCAATCAGTGGGATTGATAACGGGAAAATAAGAGCCTGAGTAATTTTCATATAAAAAATTAGCCAATACGCCAAAAGAAACGATTAAGAAAATAATTAGGGAGAACATTACATGAGAAAAGTATTTTTAGCATTGTCGCTTATCAGTATTTGCTTTGCCTTTAACGCGCAAGCTCAAAGCTACCCATCTCAGCCGATTAAATTGGTTATTCCATTCGCAGCTGGAGGTCCTTCAGATGTTCTGGCTCGAGGCTTTGCGCCAAAGCTTGGTGAAAATCTTGGGCAACCCATCATTATTGAAAATAAGCCAGGTGCTGGTGCAAACTTAGCCGCGGAGTATGTTGCAAATTCAAAACCAGACGGTTACACACTGTTTTTAATGATGGTAGGAACGCAAGCCATCAATGAAACGTTGTACAAAAAACTAAATTACAACCTCGTTAAGGATTTTTCACCCGTCTCATTGGTTGCTTCTTCCTCATTGTTATTTGTTGCCAATCCATCAGCCCCATTCAAAACAATTCCTGAACTCATTGCATACGCTAAAGCAAACCCAAATAAAGTCAGCTTTGCTTCCTCAGGTGCAGGCACCCCTCTGCATTTAGGCGGGGAACTCTTCAATACACAAGCTGGAACCGATATCCTGCACGTTCCTTACAAAGGCGCAGCGCCAGCACTTACCGATGTACTGGGTGGGCAGATTGAAACCGCTTTAGTTGGTACACCTGCAGCACTTCCCTACGTTCGCTCAGGAAAATTAATTCCGTTAGGAATCACCAGCCTTAAGCGCTCGCCAAGCGCGCCTGAAATCCCAGCAATTTCTGAATTTCTACCAAAGTTTGAAGTGGAGTTGGTGTACGCGATTGTTGCCCCTGCTAATACCCCAAAGGCAATTATTGACAAACTTAACTCCCAATTAAATACGGTATTAAATAATCCAGAGATTAAAAGCCAAATTAACAGCAAAGGGTTTGACATCGTCACCAGCACCCCAAGTCAGCTAGGCGATTACATCAAATCCGAAGTTGCCAAATGGGGCCCAATCGTTAAGAAATCTGGCGCCACTGCAGAATAATTAAATCCATCTACTAGAAAGCATCCATGATTGAAATCACTGAAAAAAAATTGGCCGGCCCAATCATCCGCCTACATCCAAATGACAATATTGTTGTTGCTCGAATAGATGTTGGCATTGGCACTGAAGTGCCTAGCGAAAACTTCACCAGTCGTAGCCAGGTACCTGCAGGTTACAAAATTGCCGCAAAGAAGATTCTTAAGGGCGAGCCGATCCTTAAATACAACGTCACTGTAGGTTTTGCCAATACCGACATTGAACCTGGGACTATGGTTCATAGTCACAATACTGAGTTCCGTGAATTTGATCGCGATTATGCACATGCTAGCGAATACAAGCCTACCCAGATGCTTCCTGAGTCTGAGCGCGCCACCTTCCAAGGTTATGTCCGCGCGAATGGCAAGGTTGGCACACGTAACTTCATTGGCATTCTGTCGACAGTAAACTGCTCTGCCACTGTAGTAAACAAAATTGCAGCGTATTTCACGCCAGAACGTTTAAAAGATTTTCCGAATGTTGATGGGGTTGTTGCGTTTAGCCACGGTATCGGCTGTGGAATGGAAATGAGCGGTGAGCCGATGCAGTTGCTTCGTCGCACTATGGCGGGCTATGCTCGCCATCCCAATCTTGCTGCCGCATTAATTGTGGGTCTTGGTTGCGAGCGCAATCAATTGAAAGGCTTGATGGAACAAGAAGATCTTAAAGAGGGATCTAACTTGCACACCTTCATCATGCAAGAGTCTGGTGGCACACGCAAAACAATTGAAGCCGGTATTGAAGCAGTTAAAGCTCTTTTGCCGGAGGCCAATAAAGCGAAACGCCAAACCGTATCCGCAAGCCACCTCACAGTAGGCCTTCAGTGCGGAGGCTCCGATGGTTTCTCATCTATTACAGCCAACCCAGCACTAGGCGCAGCAATTGATATCTTGTCTCGCCATGGTGGCACGGGTATTTTGTCTGAAACTCCTGAGATTTATGGTGTTGAACATACCCTTACCCGCCGCGCAGCCAGCAAAGAAATTGGTGAAAAACTGATTAAACGTATTCGCTGGTGGAAAGATGAATATTCTGTTGGTCGTGACGTACAAATTAACGGACAGGTAAGCCCTGGAAATCAAATTGGTGGACTGGCTAATATTTTTGAGAAGTCATTAGGCTCTTCTATGAAAGGCGGTACTGGTCCACTAATGGAAGTCTATAAATATGCTGAACCGGTCACTACTAAAGGCTTTGTATTTATGGACACCCCTGGATTTGATCCCGTGTCTGCTACAGGTCAAATTGCCGGTGGCGCAAATCTTGTTGCTTTTACTACTGGTCGTGGCTCTATGTTTGGATCCAAACCTGCACCCTGCATCAAATTGGCTACAAATACCCCTATGTATCAGCGTCTAACTGAGGATATGGATATTAACTGCGGGGAAATTTTGGATGGCACAGTATCTGTCCAAGAAATGGGCCAACGCATCTTTGAACTATTCCTCAGAACGGCTTCTGGCGAACCATCCAAGAGCGAGCTTTTGGGTCTAGGAGACTATGAATTCGTACCCTGGCAAATTGGCGTAATGAGCTAATACGCCTGTAGAATTAATCCATTGACACAGTATTCATAGGTTAAGGATTAATAGAGGCATATGAAATTTAGGGATTATTACGAGACCCTCGGTGTTGCCCGAACAGCCACCGAGGCAGAGATCAAATCAGCCTATCGCAAGATGGCTCGCAAATATCACCCAGATGTCAATAAAGAAGCTGGTGCCGAAGAAAAGTTCAAAGAAATTGGTGAAGCCTACGCCGTATTAAAAGATACCGAGAAGCGTGCTGCTTACGATCGCTTTGGCGCTAACTGGAAAAATGGGCAAGACTTCACTCCCCCACCAGACTGGAATGAGGGCTTTGAATATTCCGATGGCGGCTTCGGCGGCGGTCATCCTGGATATGGTGGTGGGTTTGAAGGCGATCAAAGCGAATTTTTTGAATCATTATTTGGCAGAGGCAAGCATCGTCAAGGTGGTAAAGGTAGTCACACACGCCAAGGCATGAACTTCAAAGGTCAAGATCATCACGCCAAAATTTTGATTGATCTTGCTGATACATATAACGGTGCTAAGCGAACCATTTCCCTGCACATGCCAACAATGGATGCTAGCGGTCATGTGATAACGCAAGAACGAAAACTAGACGTAAGCATTCCAAAAGGCATAAAAGCGGGGCAGAATCTGAGACTTTCCGGGCAAGGTGGTCCAGGCGTTGGTCAAGGTCCTGCAGGTGATCTTTATCTTGAAATTGATTTTCATGCAAACCCCATTTATCGCGTTGATGGAAAAGATGTCTTTATTGATATCCCTCTTGCGCCATGGGAAGCTGCTCTTGGAACCACGGTTCATGTGCCAACCCCTGCTGGATCAACCCTGGAACTCAAAATACCTGCGGGTACTGTTGCAGGTCGAAAAATGCGCCTTAAGGGCAAAGGCATACCAAGCTCAGAACCTGGTGATCTATATGTAATTCCAGCCATTGCACTGCCTCCTGCTGATACCGATACCCGCAAAGAGGCGTATCAAAACTTTGAGAAAGCCTTTGATTTCAACCCTAGAACCCATTTGAAGGGATGATGCCATGACACAAGTAAATACAAGCAATATCACCTGGATTGAAGGCAGCGTTGTCGAGAATGAAGTACATATGAGTATTGTTGAGCTCTCACATGCATCACGTACGCCAGAAGATTTAATTATGGCTTGGGTGACTGAGGGAGTGCTAAGTCCCACTGGCTCATCACCGGAAGACTGGCGTTTTAGTGGCGACTCTTTACGCAGAGCAAAGACCGCCGCCCACCTCACCCACGATCTCGAATTGAATGTTCCTGGCGTTGCTTTAGCGCTTGATCTGCTTGATGAAATTGCACAGTTACGCTCACAATTTCATCGTGGTGACTAGTTTTTTATGATTCTGAGCGGCTCAGTAAAGCTTCCCAGCGCTGCAACTTTTGATCTAGCTGCTCAGTAATCTCACTCAAGCGCGCCTGCATACTGGCAGCTAATTCTGGCTCATTTTTATATAAATCGGGATTGCTCATCGCAATTCCGATATCCGCCTGCTCAGTCTCCAACTCTTCAATTACAGCGGGCAACCCCTCTAACTCTTGCCGCTCTTTGCCGTTTAGCTTCTGCACGTTATTCTTGGCTACTGGCTTAGAGGATGGGGCTGGGGTAGGCGCAGACTCTTGCTTTGCAGGAACTTTTTGACTTTGATTGGCTGCACGCAATTGCTCTGAACGCGCTTTCTGAATCTTCCAGTCTTCATAGCCACCTTCGTACTCACGCCAGAAGCCATCACCCTCATTGGCGATGATGCTCGTAACTACGTTATCCAAAAAATAGCGATCATGACTGACCAAGAAAACAGTACCCTTGTAATCTTGCAGTAATTGCTCTAGCAAATCGAGGGTATCAATATCCAAATCGTTGGTTGGCTCATCCAAAACCAGCACATTTGCAGGTCTTGCAAATAAGCGTGCCAATAAAAGGCGATTGCGCTCGCCACCGGACAATGTGCTTACTGGTGAATTGGTTCTCTCTGGGGCGAATAAGAAATCACTCAAGTAACTTTTAACATGTTTCTTATTGCCATTAATCTCAATCCATTCACTACCAGGACTGATGTAGTCCTCTAGCGAGGCATTGAGATTAAGTCCCTCGCGCATTTGGTCAAAGTAAGCCACTTCAATACGGGTGCCCATGGTTGCAGAACCAGAGTCTGGTGCAATTGTTCCTAAAATTAATTTGAGTAAAGTTGTTTTGCCAGCACCATTTGGACCAAGTAAACCAACCTTATCTCCACGCAATATCGTGGCCGTAAAGTCTTTCACAATTGGTCTGTCATAAGACTTGCTGACATTTTGTAACTCAGCAACAATCTTGCCACTGCGCTCACCAGCAGAAACGGCAAGTTTGACTTGCCCCATCGCATCTCTACGCTCAGCCCGACTGGCACGCAGCTTTTCCAAACGAGCAATGCGGGCTACGCTGCGAGTACGCCTTGCCTCGACGCCCTTTCGTATCCAAACCTCTTCTTGCGCTAAAAGCTTGTCAGCTCTAGCATTAGCTAAAGACTCTGCATTTAACTCTTGTTCTTTGAGTGCTTCATATTGCGTGAAGTTTCCAGGATAGCTTCGCAAGATGCCGCGATCAAGCTCCACTATTTGCGTACAAACATTGTCCAAAAATGCTCGATCATGCGTAATCAGAATCACAGAGCCTTGATATTCTTTCAGAAGCTCTTCTAGCCACGCAATCGAATCTAAATCTAAGTGGTTAGTTGGCTCATCCAGCAATAGAACATCCGGAACCTCAACCAATGCTCTAGCAAGTGCTACTCTTTTTTTTGTGCCGCCAGACAAATTGCTAATTTTGACATCGGCATCCAAATGCAAACGATCTAGAGTTTCATGTACACGCTGCTCCCAGTTCCAACCACTCAGCGCTTCGAGTTTGGACTGAACCTCATCCAAGCGATGATGTGCAGCATCATCCCACTCTCCGACGCTAAGAGCCTCATACTCCTCGCGCAAAGCTTTTGCCTCAGCAACACCCTTAGAGACCGCCTCAAAGACGGTTTCTTCAGCCTCAAATATGGGCTCTTGAGGAACATAGGCGATACGAAGCCCTTGCTGGTACTGTAAGAGTCCGTCATCCATTTTTTCTATGCCAGCAAGGATCTTCAGTAAAGAGGATTTGCCGGTGCCATTGCGACCGATTAAGCCAACGCGCTCGCCCGATTCAAGCGAAAAAGCGGTATTTGCAAGGAGATCTACATGGCCAAAAGCCAGTTTTGCATCAGTTAGTACGATTAAAGCCATGGCAACATTATCGTCACTTCAGAGAAACAGAAGAAATTTCTCCCAATTTCTGCGAGACTAATACCCAATGGTCTGCAAACTTACCCCTTCTGCCCCTCGGCTCATCCTTTTTGCAGGACATGCTGGAACAGGCAAATCCACTCTAGC
Organism: Polynucleobacter sp. MWH-UH25E; assembly: GCF_018687095.1. Classification (NCBI taxonomy): domain Bacteria; kingdom Pseudomonadati; phylum Pseudomonadota; class Betaproteobacteria; order Burkholderiales; family Burkholderiaceae; genus Polynucleobacter; species Polynucleobacter sp. MWH-UH25E. The sequence goes on from NZ_CP061286.1 coordinate 1,802,191, forward strand.
TAAAAGAGCCCTCCCTCTTATTATTGAAAGCACCGGGGAAGACTTTTTCTTTTTAGACAAAGACACGGTCTATGGCGCCTTTAGCGCTCATGTAATGGAACTAACAACCCAGAACCCCAATGATCGCGATAGCCCATACTATCTTCAAAATTTAAGGGATTGGGAGTATCGAGGCTTAATTGATATTGCTCGAGAAAATTTGTTGCTGGGTGTCAATGTCATTCTGGTAGGGCCGTTCTCAAAAGAGATTCAAAGTGGCCATATGTTCAGCCCCGAAGCGCTTGGTATTCCAGCACAAACAAAAATCTCCATAGCCTGGATTGATCTGAAGGAAAGCGAAGCAAAGAGGCGGATGGAAAAGCGCGCTGATCCCAGAGATCAATGGAAGCTCACTCATTGGGATGAATATGTCAAACGCAGGATTGACCCGCCCGAGCATATAAGCATTCAGCGCTTTGATAATCTGAATTTTGATCAGAGAGAGTTTGAGAAGCTAATCAGTAACCTGATCAAATAAAAATAGAGCCCCTAAGGGGCTCTATCTCAAGATACTAAGAACTGAATTCTTAGAACTTGTAAGTGACACCAACTGCAGGCATCCATGGGTTTAGAGTTAATTTACCGATGTTTGCACCATTGCTAACTGTCTGCACATTTGTTGCGATTGTGGCGTATTTCAAATCGATATTGGCACCCCAATTTTTATCAAACATATAGTCTGCGCCGATTTGACCAACTACACCGAAACTTGATGGCTCAACTTGCAAAGCGGCAGCAGTGTATCCAGGGAAATTCTGGCGGTTTCCAAAAATGGTGTAGTTCACACCAACGCCAACATAAGGCTTAAAAGCGCCTAAATCTGTAAAGTGGTACTGCGCCAACAATGAAGGTGGCAAAGCAGAAATCTTACCGATATTAGAACCACCAGCAGTAATGTTGACCTGCTGAGGCCATGTCAAGACCAACTCAGCAGCAATATTTTTAGTAAAGAAATAAGAAACATCAAACTCGGGAATCCATTGATTCTTAGCATTCACGTTCAATGACTGCACTGATCCAGTTTGACCATTTTGCCAAAGCAAATCCACTGCGCGTACACGCAACATCCATGGATTCTCTTCTGCTTGAGCATGTGCTGCGATTGGGGCTAAGGATGCTACAGCAGCCATTGCTGCCACTAGTGATTTAAGACGCATGATGATTCCCTTTTTGTTATCAATTTCAATATGTTCATTTTGAAATTGATACTCATTCGGGAATTTGATTTACATCAAATGATTGAATGGCATGATTTTTTTATTGGTCAAAAAGCAACATAGTTTTAGTGCTTAATTGATCTAGATCAAATTGATTGAGGTTTACCCTAAAGCACTTTGGAATAAGTGCCTTTTGCTTGTGACTCTCTTAGGTGGCGGTCGAATGTCATCGCAACACGCCTTGCTAGCAGGCGGCCTTTAATGGGTACAAAAATACCATCCTCACGCCACTCCAATAAGCCAGCTTTTTCCAGGTCTTTAAGCTCTTCCATCTCAGTTTTGAAGTACGCTTGGAAGTCGATCTGGTGTTGGCCTGCAAAGCGCTTTGTATCTAGGTTGAACTGACACATCAACTCACCGATTAATTCACGGCGCAATAAATCATCTTGATCTAAGCGCAAGCCTCTTAATACTGGAAGGTGGCCCGAATCCAGCGAAGCATAGTACTCGTCTAAAGTGCGCACATTCTGAGAGTAGCAGTCATCCACTTTGCCAATTGAAGAAATTCCAAAGGCTAAAAGGTCACACTCTGCTTGGGTTGAATAACCCTGAAAATTACGATGCAACTTTCCTTCTCTTTGCGCAATGGCTAATTCATCATCGGGTTTTGCAAAGTGATCCATGCCAATAAATTGATAACCCGCTTCACCCAAGCGCTCAATAGTATTAGAGAGAATGTCTAACTTAGCCGCAGCAGGTGGCAGATCTTCTTCTGCAATACGGCGCTGGGGTTTAAAGATATGCGGCAAGTGAGCGTAGTTGTATACCGAGAGTCGATCTGGATTCATTTTGAGCACCGCATCGACAGTTTCTTTAAAAGTCTCCGGGGTTTGCTTGGGTAAGCCGTAAATCAAATCAACGCTACGAGATTTAAAGCCATATTTACGAGACCAATCCATTACGGCCTGGGTTTCTTCGATCGTTTGAACGCGATGCACTGCTTCCTGTACCGCCAAATTGAAATCTTGTACACCTAAACTAATACGGTTAAAACCGAGATCTGCTAAAAGCTTAATGTCTGCCTCAGATACTCTACGCGGATCAATCTCAATGGAATATTCACCGCCGGGCAATAAGTCAAAGTGCTGGCGAGTATGGTGCATCAACTCAATCATCTCTTCGTGAGATAGAAAAGTAGGCGTACCACCACCCCAGTGCAATTGGGTAATGGGGATTTTCTTCTGTAGGCCCATTGCATCGCAAACCATAGCCATTTCTTTTGCTAGGTACTTGATGTACTTGGCACTACGCCCATGGTCCTTGGTGATGATTTTGTTACAACCGCAGTAATAGCAAATGTTGGGGCAAAACGGTAAATGAAAATACAGCGATAAAGGCTCGTTAATACTTGCTACACGTGTAAGAGCCCCTAGATAATCTTGTTCCGAGAATTCATTATGGAATCGATCGGCGCTTGGGTAGGATGTATAGCGCGGCCCATTGATATCAAATTTTTGCAGTAACTCAGGATGAAACAAGACTTCTTTTTCTTGTGCATTACCTTGTGTTTGCTCTTGAGATGCGCTGGAGCTCATGTATGCTTATCAGTGTGTGGATTCTAAATAATCTAGTGCTACTGCTTCTGCTACTTTAATCCCATCAACGCCCGCCGACAAGATTCCGCCAGCGTAGCCAGCACCCTCCCCCGCAGGATAGAGGCCTTTGATATTCAGACTTTGAAAATTGGGTCCACGCGTAATACGTAGTGGCGAAGAGGTCCTAGTTTCTACCCCGGTTAATACAGCATCCTTCATTGAAAAACCTTTAATCTGCTTTTCAAAAGCAGGTAAAGCCTCTCGAATTGCTTCAATTGCATAAGGGGGTAAGGCTTGAGCCAAATCCGTTAAATGCACACCAGGCTTGTAAGAAGGAATAACACTGCCAAACTCAGTTGATGGCTTACCCTCGATAAAGTCCCCTACCAATTGACCTGGAGCCTCATATGTCCCACCACCCAACTCAAAGGCCTTTGATTCAATTTGGCGCTGAAACTCGATGCCAGCAAGTGGACCGCCTGGATAGTCATCTGGCGTAATACCCACTACGATGCCCGCATTAGCATTGCGCTCATTACGAGAGTACTGACTCATGCCATTGGTCACAACGCGATTGGGCTCGGATGTTGCGGCAACCACAGTTCCACCTGGACACATACAGAAGCTATATACAGAGCGTCCATTTTTGGCATGGTGAACTAGCTTGTAGTCAGCAGCACCAATTAATTCGTTACCAGCATGAGGACCTAAACGCGCCTTATCAATTAAGGACTGTGGATGCTCAATTCGGAAGCCTACTGAGAATGGTTTGGCCTCCATGAAGACGCCAGCATCATGTAATGCTTTAAATGTATCGCGTGCACTATGCCCTAGGGCAAGAACAACATGACTGGCCGGTAAGTCTGGATGCCCCTCAATCTTGATGCCGGTGATTTGCTCATTTTTTATATCGAAGCCTATGACTTTTTGAGAAAAGCGGATTTCACCACCTAAATCAATAATTTCTTGACGAATCTTTTCCACCATGCCTACCAAGCGAAAAGTGCCGATATGCGGTTTAGCAACATACTGAATTTCAGGTGGAGCTCCCGCCTTCACAAACTCATGAATAACCTTACGCCCATAAAACTTAGGGTCTTTAATTTGACTGTAGAGCTTGCCATCAGAAAAGGTTCCTGCACCACCTTCACCAAACTGCACATTGGACTCGGGGTTCAATATCTTTTTACGCCATAAGCCCCAGGTATCTTGCGTGCGCTCACGAACTTGCTTGCCACGTTCCAGCACAATCGGCTTAAAACCCATTTGCGCTAGCAATAAGGCGGCAAAGATTCCACATGGGCCAAATCCAATTACTACAGGGCGCAATGTTTTACCTAAATCAATAGATGGAGGCGCCTTTGCTACAAAGTGATAGCTAGTATCTGGTGATGGACGGATGTGGGTATCGTTTGCTAATTTCTTTAAGACGTCCTCTTCGTTCTTTACCGAAACATCGACGGTATAAATGAAGGCCAGCGAGACATTCTTGCGAGCGTCATAACTACGTTTGAAGATCTCAAATGAAATTAATTCTTTTGCGGCAATGCCAAGACGCTTTAATATCGCCGCCTCTAAAGATTCTGGCGCGTGATCAATTGGTAAGCGCAGTTCAGTAATTCGAATCATGAGACTTAATTTACTGTATTTACTTATTCGGGCTTAGCGCCGGATGCTTTAACGACTTTTGCCATACGGACATAATCTCCCACCAATAACTGATTAAATTCGCTAGGGGTCAAACGACCAATCTCAATACCTTGGCGCTTCATACGCTCAATGATTTCAGGTTGTTTCAATATCTTGCCCATTTGCGCCTGCATTTTGCTAATAACCTCTTGTGGAGTTCCTGCTGGCGCGAGCAATCCAAACCAACTATCAAAGACATAGCCCTTCACAGTATTACCAATAGGCGGAATGCCTGGCACGAATGGCGAAGGCTTGTCTGAAGAGACCCCTAGAAAACGAATGCGGGGATCATTTGTGAAAGGTAAAGCGGCTACATTCGCTGCAATCACCGCTTGAGCGCGGCCCGCTAGCAATTCAGTAATAGCATCGCCAGTACCTTTGGTGGGTATGTGCACCAACTGAATGCCAGCCATACTGTCAAAGTAAGCCATCGCCAAGTGTGAGGCACTACCATTGCCAGCGCTTGCATAGTTATATTGACCTGGGTTTGCCTTTGCAAGAGCAATGAACTCTGCCACCGACTTCGCAGGAAACTCTGCATTTGTCATCATGATGTAACTGCTAGTGCCAATATAAGCTGCGCCAGTAAAGTCTTTAAGAGGATCGAAACTCAACTTAGTAAAAAGACTGCCATTAATGTTATGGCTCGCAGCAGCCAATAGGAATGTATATCCATCAGGATTTGATTTGGCAACGATACCTGTCCCAACGGTACCTCCTGCCCCCGCCTTGTTTTCAACAATCACGGCTTCGCCAAGGGCAGCACCAAGCTCATTAGAAAAGGATCGAGCTAGAGCATCTTGAACACTGCCTGGTGAAAAAGGAACGATGATTTTGATAGGTTTATTTGGCCAAGTTTCAGCAGAGCTCACTGCTGAGCTAAACAAAACAGATAAACCAAGCAAGAATGTCGCCAATAGGCGAACTTTTAGAGTCTTGCTGGTGATCATATGGGCTCCAAAGCTGAGAAATTCCTAAAATGATACGGCAATATGGGGTTCGTCCATTTAAAGGCGATAATGCCGCATGGCTCTACGCGCAACCATCCATAAAGCCGACCTTCATGTCGCAGATTCAGACCGCCACTACTACGGCAGTCATTCCCTCACCATTGCCAAACACCCATCCGAAACTGACGAGCGGATGATGATCAGAATCATCGCCTTCGCACTACAAGCTCATGAAGATTTGACTTTCACCAAAGGCTTGAGCGATACCGATGAGCCTGATCTTTGGATCAAAGACCTCACCGATCAAATCAAAATTTGGATAGAGGTGGGTCAGCCTGATGAGCGCCGCATCCTGAAAGCCTGTGGCCGTGCAGATCAGGTCATTGTGTACTGCTATGGTGGACAAACCAGCAAAATTTGGTGGGATGGCATTGCGAATAAATTAACTCGTGCTCGCAATCTTCAGGTGGTTGCCATTCCAGCCGAACAGTCACAAGAACTGAATAAGCTGGTGGAACGCAGTATGGTGTTACATGTCAATATTCAGGATGGTGAAGCCTACGTTTCCTCAGACCTAGGTCAAGTGACAATTACCCCAGAAATATGGCGTAGTCCTCAGGATTAATTTTTAAATTAATTTGATGAAGACTGTTATCTTTGATACCAATGTCTTGCTAGACATATTTGTCTTTAATGACTTTAGGGCAATTCATATCAAGACTGCTTTAGTAGATAAGCAACTGAAGGCCTTAGCCACACTCAAAACGATTGAGGAACTCGCGGATGTTATCTCCAGACCCCTCTTCTCCCTAGAACAATCAACTCAAGAACAAATACTGAGCCAATGGCGCAATTTAGCCACCATCATTCAAGATGAAACGCTTAATACTGCGCCGTGGCAATGCCAAGATCCTGATGATCAAATCTTCTTAAATCTTGCTTACACCTCAAAGCCTTGTTTGTTAATCAGCAAGGACAATGAACTTCTAAAGCTAGCCAAGAAAGCAGCTTTAGAAGACGTGCTCATTAGTGCTGATTACAGCGCTATCTAATTTCATCCCGAATATTTCCAAGGCTTTCTTTAAGAATTTCTAAAGACTTTGAGCTGCCTGAGCTGCAATCTCAAATGATTTGAGTCGTGCTTGGTGATCAAAAATTTGCCCTGTGAAAAGAATCTCATTTGCACCTGTACGCTCAAGCCAGGTTCTCATCCCATTCCGAATGGTTTCTAGCGAACCTACCAATGAGCATTGCAAAGTATGAGCCGCAGCTGCTTGCTCATGGGGATCGCAAAAATCATCCAAATCTTCAATGGGTGGCGGCAACTGGCCTCGAGTGTTACGACGCATACGCACAACATTCTGCTGCAAAGTGGTAAATAGATGCTGCGCCTCTTCATCGGTATCAGCTGCAACGACATTCATCACAAATGCAGAGTACGGCTTTACTAATTGCTCTGAAGGCTTAAATAAATCGCGATAAATCGACATTGCTTCTAATAGATGATCTGGCGCGAAGTGAGAAGCAAAGGCATAAGGCAAGCCAAAATGTGCGGCTAGCTGGGCACCATAGAGACTAGATCCCAAAATCCAAATAGGTACATGAGTATTAGCCCCTGGAATTGCTTTTACTGACTGCCCATCCTGGATGGGACCGAAGTAATGCTGTAACTCACGAACATCTTGAGGAAAGCGATCATCGCTTCCCAGCAAATCACGGCGTAATGCTCTCGCAGTCATTTGATCGGTGCCAGGCGCTCTACCCAAACCCAACTCAATTCGCCCTGGATACAAAGACTCCAGAGTGCCAAACTGTTCGGCAATCACTAAAGGTGCATGATTAGGTAGCATCACTCCGCCAGAACCCACTTTAATCTTGGTGGTACCACTAGCGATATAGCCAACCAATACTGCCGTGGCCGAACTAGCGTTACCAGTCATATTGTGGTGCTCGGCCACCCAATAGCGTGTATAGCCCCACTGCTCTGCATGCTGTGCTACGTCTAAGGAGTTACGCAAAGCATCAGCCGCAGTAAATCCTTGGGGAATAGGAGATATATCTAGAATAGAGTACGGAACAGAATTTGCCATCACCAAATCATACCGAGAAAGTGCGTTTTATGAGTAAACCCAAAATGGCTGATCCAGACGATGGAATTTTTAAGCCTGGAGTCAAGTTGCGACATATAAAGACTGGTGGTTTTTATAGAGTTCTTTTGCTGGCCAACGTGGAGGCCACCCTCGAGCCTGCTTACGTTTATGAATCCATGCAATCCCATGATTTTTGGATTAGACCCAAAGCGGAAATGGAAGATGGTCGCTTTGAACTTATCACTGAATAATGAAAGCACGAAATGACAGACGATCGAATTACTAATCTCGAAATTAAGCTGAGCTTTACCGAAGATCTCATTGAAAAACTGAATGAGACGGTCTACAAACAGCAGCAGCAACTAGAATTTCTCTATAGAGAACTCAAAGCTATCAAAGAACAGGCTAGCGCCAGCGGTTCAGGCGGCGGCAGTCTTAAAGATGAAATTCCGCCACATTATTGATGTGGCTGATACCATATCGCTAAATCACTTAAAGAATTCATTAATAACCAATATCAAAGGAGTCCAATATGGGTAACCTCACACTGTTTTTAATTCAATGGGGTCTAACTTCCCTCTCCTTGTGGGTAGCAAGCTATATTTTTAGTGGCCTGAAGTTTGCTGATGGTGGCTCCCTATTAATTGCGGCCTTGCTCTTGGGCTTTGCCAATGCGGTAGTAAAGCCTTTACTCATCCTATTTACACTCCCATTAACGATTGTGACCATGGGATTGTTCCTGTTAGTGGTTAATGCATTGGTATTGATGCTGGTATCTGCACTAGTTAGCGGATTTACAATTTCCAGCTTCTGGACTGCCTTCTTCGCAAGTATCTTTATTTCCATCTTCAGCCTCTTTGTAAGCGGCCTCGTTTTCTAAATCATCCCGATCCATGAGTACAGACAACCTTCCAAAGTGCCCCGCTTGCCAAGAGGACATGACTTATCCCGATGGCGATAACTATGTTTGCGCCCAATGCGGGCATGAATGGTCTATCGCAGTAGCCGAGGAAGAAGATGTTGGCTTAGTTGTCAAAGACGCAAATGGCAATTTACTAGCCGATGGAGATACGGTCACGCTAATTAAGGACCTCAAAGTCAAAGGCTCCTCTACCACTCTAAAAGTAGGAACCAAGATTAAAGGTATTCGATTGGTCTCAGGAGATCATGAGGTGGATTGCAAAACAGAAGCAGGCAATATGTTGTTAAAAGCCTGCTTCTTAAAGAAGGCTTAACGCCCCCTTTATTTTTAAAGCAACTAAGCGAGGCCAACTAGGCGGCGCTAGCTTTCTTGAGTACTGCGTAGATCTGATCCTTTAATAGCAGCTTTTCTTTCTTAAGAGTCTCAATCTCTTCCGGGGTGCTCGGCTCCTTATGGTCTTCCATACGAAGGATCTTGGCATCTAGATTATTGTGCTTATCAAATAAATGAGAAAAGTGGCGGTCGGTGGTTTTAAGATTAGTAATTAATTCACGATATTCCGGAAACATAGAATCTCCCATTTAAAAGTAATGAAATCAAAATGTATTGAGCAATTACCCCCCACTCAACACGGTTTTAGTTTATCAACCTCACTCCCGAAGAACAATACGCAAAATAATATTTTTATTTTTCATACGATCATTTGTTTTGCATGATTAATTTGCGGTAGTATCAATAAATTAAGGCTAATAAATACTCATTTTAATAACCAAACCATAAGGGCAACACATCATGGCCACAAAGAAGACGGCGACAAAAAAGAAAGTGGCTACCAAAGCGGTGAAAAAAACTCCCGCCAAGAAAGTTACTAAAAAGACTGTTGCTAAAAAAGCGGTAAAGAAGCCGGCAGATAAGAAACCTCCGGCTAAGAAAGTATCAAGCAAGAAAACTGTTGCAAAGAAAGCTACTTCTAAAAAACCAGTAGCAAAAAAGGCATCCGCAAAAACGAGCAAGAAGACCACCAACAAGTCGCCTAAGGTAGATCAATATGGTCTAGAGAAGGATGATGAGTTTTATGGCCTTTACTTTGCTAAATCCACCAAAAAGGGATTGGTTGAAGTGAAGCCCTGTACTTTCTCACTCATGTATTGGTGGAAAGGCTTGCTCGGCTATCCTGACATGATTGAGATTTCCAAGAACAGCAATACCGCCATGTTGCAGTTTGAATCTACATTTGGCGGTGGCGACTCTGGTGAAACGGAATTAACTGAACAGGATGTATTGGATATCGACCACATCATTGAGGTAGATGAAGAGGAAATGCTGGTATCCCTCTACTCTTACGTACCAATTCCTATCCCTAGCAAGGTATTGGGAGCTATTGAGCTTTCCGTTCTCAACATCAACCCTGAAACTCGTTATGGCAATCTAGAAATCTGTACTACCGAGAATGAAGATGGCGAGACAGAACATTTCTTGCGCTACCGCGCTGCAACTTACTTGCGAGGAATCAAGTCTGGCAAGGTGGAAGCCATTGAAAACATGGTCACCAATGGCTCTGAATTCTTTGGCCTTGCTTTAGATGCGATGTGTGTCAACAAATCCATCAAAAAGTGGCTATTAAGCTAACTTACTAAACCTCACTATCTGCACAGATAGTTATATGTCATTGGAAAACGGTCATTGATCGTTTTCCGACTGTCAATAATCGTCACGTTACGCTTTCCTAACTTCTTGCATTCTGCAAGCGCGACGTCTTGCGCCTCTTCCTCTTTTGCATCCTTGGGTGCATGCACGCCAATAGTTCCATCTGATTGTTGGTACACGCCAAAGCGACTTGGCGGGGTTGAGCAGGCGACAATAACAGCTGCAGTCAGAACAAGAAGAATGTAACGTGAGAAATTCATATTGAATTCCTAAGGTGAAATTGAAAATATGGCGGAGAGGGAGGGATTCGAACCCTCGGTACTATAGCTAGTACGCCTGATTTCGAGTCAGGTACATTCGACCACTCTGCCACCTCTCCGAACCGAAAATAAATTATAGCTTTGGGGTGGTTTTGAGTGCTTGCGCCTGCTAAGCGTTGCTTAAACTGGCTTGAGAACTTCTAGACCGCCCAAGTAAGGCTGTAACGCTTTCGGGATTACGATGCTGCCATCTACTTGCTGTTTGTTCTCTATCAGCGCAACTAATGCTCTGCCTACAGCTAATCCTGAACCATTGAGCGTGTGAACTAATTCTGGCTTACCCTGCCCCGCTTTGAATCTAGCTTGCATGCGACGTGCTTGGAAATCGCCCATGCTTGAGCAAGAACTGATCTCTCGATATGCATTCTGTGATGGCACCCAAACCTCTAAATCATAAGTCTTAGTGCTACCAAAGCCCATATCTCCAGTACATAGTAAAACTTTACGATATGGCAACTCAAGTAATTCTAAGATTCGTTCTGCATGGCCTGTTAGATCCTCAAGTGCTTGCATCGAATCTTCCGGTTTAGTGATTTGGACCAACTCAACCTTATCAAACTGGTGTTGACGGATCATGCCACGCACATCACGGCCATAACTACCCGCTTCTGAGCGGAAGCAAGGGGTATGAGCAACAAACTTTAATGGCAGAGTATCGGCATTCACAATCTCATCACGCACAAGATTGGTTACAGGCACTTCCGCTGTAGGAATGAGATAAAAATTTTCAGTCTTAGCTTCACCGCTTTCACCATCACCACCCATTTGGCGGGGAACCTTAAAAAGATCTTCTTCAAACTTGGGCAATTGACCGGTGCCGCGCATAGATGCAGCGTTGACCATGTAGGGAGCATAGACCTCTTGATAGCCATGATTACTTGCATGTGTATCAATCATGAATTGCGCTAGAGCGCGATGTAACCGAGCAATAGGCCCTTTCAGCACTACGAAACGTGAACCACTTATTTTTGCCGCTACTTCAAAATCTAACCCCAATGGACTACCAAGATCAACGTGGTCCTTAATTTCAAAATCAAAAATAGGCTGTTCGCCCCAACGCTTGATTTCTTTATTTTCGGTTTCATCTTTGCCGGTAGGCACAGACTCATCTGGCAGATTTGGAATACCCATCAAGAAATCTGATATCTCAGCCTGCAAAATTGCTAAACGTGTTGCCCCAGATTCCATATCCACATTGACCTGAGAAACCTCTGCCATTTCAGCGGAAGCATCTTCGCCCTTACCCTTCTTCATGCCAATCGCTTTAGATAGCTGATTGCGTTTTGCTTGCAGTTCTTCGGTGCGAGTTTGTAAAGATTTGCGCTCAGCCTCCAAGGCATTGAATTTCTCAACATCCAACTGGAATTTACGAGTAGCTAAACGCGCCTGTACTGCAGCGATATCTTTACGAAGGAGTTGCGGATCAATCATGTAATGCTCAATGAATAAGGGTTAATCAGTTATTTGCTGCCTGCTACTTATTTAGACTCTAGTTTAAGCGTAAGACTTCGGCTCCCGCAGGAGGGGTGAAATTAAAGCGATTTGCTGGCAGATTGACGTTTAACTGAATCTTATCAAGGGTCACCAACACCACACTGCCTAAGCCGTCTATTAGCTCCAAAGCCTTTGGCAGGCCATTACTCATACCAATAGATATCTTTGTGTAAGGCAGATCATTTTTACTCTTGGTGCTAGGATCTTTTTTGGGCACTAATGCAACCCACTTCATTCCTAAACGCTCTTCACCATCTACCAAATCAAAATGCTGATCAAGTGAAGTCTCACCAAACAATATTGCGGCTGGTGTTGCAGCCAAAGCTTGGCCTGCAGGACGAATAGTCGCTTGATTTAAATCTTTATCCCACAAGATCAATTGACTTCCATTGGTAATGAGTTTTTGCTCATAAGGCTTTTGTGTTTCCCAAACAAAACGGCCCGGCCTTTGAAATACAAAATGACCTTGGGTTTGGCGCACCACTTTCAGGCCTTTATCTTGCGGTTCATTAGCCTTAGGTGCTCGTAGTTGTTGCTGAACAAAATCACCTTCAGCAGTTTTGGAGTTGCGAACAAATTGACGCAACTGCTCAGAGCCTGTTTCGCCCTCTGCTAGAGCTAAGCCGGACAGAGCAATACAAGCAATACCAATGAATACCGCAGACCAGAATTTTTGCAAAGGGAAATTACTCCGAAGGGCGATGAAGAATCTCGCGATTACCGCCATTACCCATCTTAGATACCAGTCCAGCTTTCTCCATATCCTCCAAGAGGCGAGCTGCGCGGTTATAACCAATGCGAAGATGGCGTTGCACCAAAGAAATCGATGGGCGTTTGTTTTCTAGAACAATGGCTACAGCTTGATCATAGAGTGGATCAGCTTCGCCCCCGCTCTCACCAGTTAGGGCGTCAATATTAGACTCGTCAGCGCCTTCGAGAACGCCGTCAATATAGTTGGCCTCACCCTTCTCTTTGAGCCACTCAACCACACGATGCACTTCATCATCAGATACAAATGCGCCATGCACACGCACTGGCAATCCAGTACCTGGCGCCATGTACAACATATCACCCATACCCAAGAGCGTTTCTGCACCCTGTTGATCCAAAATCGTACGACTATCAATCTTGCTACTTACTTGGAATGAAATACGGGTTGGCACGTTGGCCTTAATCAAACCAGTAATCACATCGACGCTAGGGCGTTGTGTGGCCAATACTAAATGAATACCAGCAGCACGCGCCTTTTGTGCGATACGAGCAATTAACTCCTCAATCTTCTTGCCAGAGACCATCATGAGGTCAGCCAACTCGTCAATCACAATCACGATGACTGGCGCTTTATAGATTGGCTCTGGATCGTCAGGAGTTAGGCTAAATGGATTGGTAAGTTTCTCGCCCTTCTCTTCTGCTTCGGCAATCTTCTTATTAAAGCCTGCAAGGTTACGAACGCCAAACTTACTCATGAGTTTGTAGCGACGTTCCATCTCATTCACGGCCCAGTTGAGCGCGTTATACGCCTGCTTCATATCTGTAACTACCGGGCAAAGCAAATGGGGAATCTTGTCGTAGATCGCCATCTCTAACATCTTAGGATCAATCATGATGAGACGCACTTCATCAGGCTTAGCCTTAAAGAGTAGCGACAAAATCATGGCATTGATTCCAACGGATTTACCAGCACCAGTAGTACCTGCCACCAAGCAGTGCGGCATCTTAGCCAAGTCAGCGACCATTGGGCTACCAGAAATATCTTTACCTAAAGCAAGAGTCAATAAGGAATGGTTATCGTTGTAGACCTGTGAAGTCAAAATCTCAGATAAGTACACAGACTGACGCGTTGGATTTGGCAACTCCAAGGCCATGCAAGTTTTACCGGGAATTGTTTCCACCACTCGCATACTGACAACACCCAACGAGCGAGCTAAGTCACGGGATAGGTTCACAATCTGACTACCCTTAACACCTACCGCTGGATCAATTTCATAGCGAGTTACAACAGGGCCAGGATAGGCGGCGATGACAGTTACTTGTACATTGAACTCGGCTAGCTTGCGTTCAATTAAGCGTGAAGTAAATTCCAATACATCCGCAGAGACAGTTTCCTTGGCTTCGGGAACTGGATCTAGTAATGCCAGTGGGGGTAATTCAGAATCTGGGATATCTACGAATAGTGGTTGTTGCTTCTCACGCTCAACACGCACGCTCTTAGGAATCTCTACTGGTGCACGCACAATCTGAACAGGTGCCGCAACTTCAACGCGCCCACGAATTTCTTCAACAAACTCTTCACGCTCTTCAGCAGCAGCCTCACCAAGCTTGCGATCTTCTTCACTATCACGACGCTCACGAATACGGTGATAAGAAACCTCCAAGAAGCGCCCTACTTTTTCAGCGACATCAAGCCATGAGAAATGCAAGAAAAGTGAAAGGCCCGCGCATAAACCAAATAGCAAAACCAATGTCGCGCCTGTAAACCCTAGAGACATTTGCATTGGGTCACCAATTAACTCACCCAAAATGCCGCCCGGCGGTCTTGGTAATTCCCAAGTCAAAGAATGCAAACGAATTGATTCAAGACCCATGCTACAAATTAAAGTGAGAGCAAAGCCTAACCAACGCGTTAATAAAGAATCCGGCTTCGCTTCAGGATCGGGTGGCAGCGGAATACTCCAAAGCTCACGCCAGCCCTGAAGAACTCGACGCCCAAACAGTACAACCCACCAAAAAGCGGATATTCCGAAGATATAGAGCAATAAATCAGCCAAATAAGCGCCAAAACGGCCACCTAGATTCCTGGGGGTCTCAAAACTGGCATGCGACCAGGCAGGGTCTGCCTTGGAATAAGTAAGCAATATGGCAAATAAGCCTAAACAGAGACCTAGGGAGATAAACCAGCGGGCCTCCAAGAGGAGGCGGGGCATCCTGCCCTGTCCATCACCGCTAGGGGGCTGGGGGGTCGTTTGGTTCTTAGACTTTGGGTATACGGTTCTCGCCATGTTCTACCGATTGTAAACAAGCAATTCTATAATTTGGTTATGACTACAAATACCCCAAAACACTCCAAAGTTCTCATTCTCGGATCTGGTCCTGCAGGCTATACAGCTGCCGTTTATGCCGCCCGAGCCAATCTCAAGCCCACCCTTATCACTGGCCTGGCTCAAGGAGGTCAATTAATGACCACTACCGACGTTGAAAACTGGCCAGCAGACCCTAACGGGGTTCAGGGCCCAGAGCTGATGGATCGCTTTTTAAAGCATGCCGAGCATTTCAATACAGAAATCATTTTTGACCATATCCATACAGCCGCTCTCAAAGAGAAGCCTATTCGCCTCGTTGGTGACGCTGGAACCTATACCTGTGATGCGTTAATTATCTGTACAGGCGCTTCTGCTCAATATATTGGCTTGCCAAGTGAAGAGGCATTCATGGGTCGCGGTGTTTCTGGATGCGCAACATGCGATGGCTTCTTCTACCGCAATCAAGATGTGTGCGTTGTTGGTGGGGGTAATACCGCTGTTGAAGAAGCGCTCTACCTCACTGGCATCGCCAAAAAAGTTACTGTGATTCACCGTCGCGATAAATTCCGCGCTGAACCAATCCTCAATGATCGCTTGATGGCAAAAGTTGCTGAAGGCAAAGTGGAATTGAAATTGAACTCCACTCTTGACGAAGTTCTCGGTGATGAAAAAGGCGTAACTGGTGTTCGCATCAAAAAACAAGATGGCAGCACTGAAGAGATTGCCGTAACTGGTGCCTTTATTGCCATTGGCCATAAACCTAATACTGAGCTATTCGTAGGTCAATTGGATATGAACAATGGCTATCTCAAGACCCACTCAGGTCTAGAGGGCAACGCTACCGCTACCAATATCCCTGGCGTGTTCGCTGCGGGCGATGTTCAAGATCACATCTATCGTCAAGCTATTACTAGCGCTGGTACAGGCTGTATGGCTGCATTGGATGCACAGCGGTATTTGGAATCACTCGCTTAAATATCACTGGAGCAATCGAGCAATAAAAAACGCCTAGCATAGCTAGGCGTTTTTGTTTGTTGCAACTACTTCAGCTGCGCATTGTTTAACGCGTGCTTATCGTGTAATTACTGGTAGCAATGGAACGATGAGTAAGGCAACGATATTGATAATCTTGATTAATGGGTTTACTGCTGGACCAGCGGTATCTTTGTAGGGATCGCCTACAGTATCACCAGTCACAGCTGCTTTATGCGCTTCAGAACCTTTACCGCCGAAGTTACCTTCTTCGATATATTTCTTGGCATTGTCCCAAGCACCACCACCGGTACACATCGAGATTGCTACAAATAAACCAGTCACGATAGTACCCATCAATAAGCCACCCAGTGCAGCAGGTCCCAATAAGAGACCTACAACAATAGGGGCAATCACTGGCAATAAGGAAGGAATAATCATTTCCTTGATCGCAGCTGAGGTGAGCATATCCACTGCCTTACCGTATTCAGGTTTTGCAGTGCCAGACATGATGCCTGGGATATCGCGGAACTGACGACGCACCTCTTCCACTACCGCACCAGCACAACGACCTACTGCTTCCATCGCCATCGCACCAAACAAGTAAGGAATCATGCCGCCAATAAAGAGTCCAATGATGACCATGTGATTGGATAGATCAAAAGATACTTGCTGGCCAATGCCCTCTAATGCGTGGGTGTAGTCTGCAAAAAGCACCAATGAGGCTAAACCAGCAGAGCCAATCGCGTAACCTTTGGTAACTGCTTTGGTTGTATTGCCAACAGCATCCAATGGGTCTGTGATGTCGCGAACAGCTTGTGGCAATCCAGCCATTTCTGCGATACCACCAGCGTTATCTGTAATTGGGCCGTATGCATCAAGCGCAACCACAATACCTGCCATAGACAACATCGCTGTAGCGGCTACTGCGATACCGTACAAACCAGCTAACCAGTAAGCAGCAAAAATCGCTGCACAAACAAATAGCACTGGATAAGCGGTCGACTTCATCGAGATGCCCAAGCCAGCAATAATATTTGTGCCATGACCTTTAGTAGAGGCCTCAGCAATGTGTTGCACTGGCTTAAATTGAGTACCTGTGTAGTACTCGGTAATCCATACCAATGCGGCAGTCAGTAAGAGACCCACTACAGTTGAACCAAATAAACGCCACTGGCTACCTGGAATACCCAAAGCATCATCAGGCATGATGAAATTAGTCACAAAGTAGAAGGCCACCAATGACAAACCGCCAGCAATAATCAAACCTTTGTATAGTGCCGGCATCACATTCTTCATGCCAGGACTTGCTTTAACAAAAGAGCAGCCAACGATGGAAGCAATGATCGATACTCCACCAAGAACCAATGGGTAAATAATTGCGGCCACTGGCGCACCAGAGACCATCAAGGATCCCAAGACCATTGTGGCGATTAGTGTCACCGCATAAGTTTCAAACAAGTCGGCAGCCATACCTGCGCAATCACCAACGTTGTCACCAACGTTATCGGCAATCACTGCTGGATTACGTGGGTCATCTTCTGGGATGCCTGCTTCGACCTTACCAACGAGGTCAGCACCGACGTCTGCACCTTTAGTAAAGATGCCGCCACCCAAACGGGCGAAGATAGAAATGAGAGAAGATCCAAAAGCCAAACCAATCAATGGATGCAAGACAGATGAGAGATCTTGTCCAGCACCAATTGAAACTAAGAACATAAAGAATAAGCCAACGCCTAGGAGTCCAAGGCCCACCACTAGCATGCCAGTAATAGCGCCACCTTTAAATGCAACATTTAGTGCCTCGTTCATTCCCTTGGTTGCAGCCTCGGCAGTACGCACATTAGCGCGCACTGAAACGTTCATGCCGATAAAACCACATGCACCAGATAGAACTGCGCCGACTACAAAGCCGATTGCGGTTGCAAGATCTAAAAAGAGCGCCATCAAAATAGTGAGGGCTATTCCGACAATGGCAATCGTTTTGTATTGGCGCGATAAATAAGCTGCCGCACCCTGCTGAATCGCCTCTGCAATTTCTTGCATTTTGGCGTTGCCCGTACTTTGCCTCAAAATCCAGCCGCGCATCACAAAACCGTAAATCACGGCTAGGACACCGCATGCTAAGGCAAAATACAAGCCTAAAGTGACATTACTCATGCTTGAACTCCCTAAAGTTAGTCTTTATTGTTTTGTATCTACTAGCGCTTAGGTCGACCAGGTTTGCGAAGGCTTTAAACTATGGTCTTTAAGCTGTACCAGTATGTAGCAGAATTACCCCTGAGCCCCCTCTCGAGGATCAGGGTATTTACTAATCACTATTCGGAGTATTTATGAGTCTCGACAACGTCAAGCCAGGTAAAAAGATCCCAGAGAGCTTTAACGTCATTATTGAAATCCCAATGAATGCGGATCCAATCAAATATGAAGTTGATAAAGAGAGTGGCGCTATTTTTGTCGATCGCTTTATGGGCACTGCTATGCACTACCCATGTAACTATGGCTACATCAACAAAACCATCGCTGGTGATGGCGACCCTGTTGACGTTCTCGTGATTACTCCATTCCCACTCATTCCAGGCGTTGTTGTAAGCTGCCGCGCGATTGGTATCTTGATGATGGAAGATGAAGCAGGACAAGATGCAAAATTGTTAGCAGTTCCAGAAGATAAGATTTTGCCGATTTACACTCATTGGCAAAAACCAGAAGACATTAATCCATTGCGTTTAAATCAGATTCAACACTTCTTCGAGCACTACAAAGATCTCGAAAAAGGTAAATGGGTCAAAGTCAAGGGTTGGGGTGGCGTTGCGGAAGCCCATGAAGAAATTCTTGAGGGCATTGAGCGTTACAACAAAGAGCACGCTTAATTCTTAAACACTGATTAGGCTTTGTGATTCGGAGTGAGCGCGCAAACCATCGCCCTAGCCCAGATCAACCCATTACTGGGCGATTTGGCCGGCAATGCGCAGCTCATTCTTAAAGCCGCCCAGGAAGCCAGCGCCAAAGGCGCCAAGCTTCTTGTTACACCAGAGCTTTCGCTCACAGGCTACCCTCCAGAAGACTTATTGCTGCGGCCCGCTTTTATTCAAGCGGCTGCACGTGAGCTGGAATCGCTTACAAACTTACTAGCGCAATTTCCAGATCTCACGGTCATAGTGGGAAATCCAAAACAAACTGAAAATGGTCTGCAGAACTATGCGTCCGTATTGCGCAATGGTAAAGTGATTGCGGGTTACGCCAAACAAGAATTACCTAATCATGAAGTCTTTGATGAAGTGCGTTACTTCGTACCCGGCAATGAAGCCTGTGTTTTTGAATGCGATGGCATTTCATATGGTGTGATTTTGTGTGAAGATGCTTGGCATGCTGATCCAGCAAAACAAGCGCACGCTTCTGGCGCACAAATATTACTAGTGCCTAACGCATCACCCTACCATCTCCAGAAAGAAGCATTACGTATTGATGTCTTGCGCAGTCATATCGCGCAAACCAAAATGCCCTTGGTATATGTCAATGCCGTTGGTGGTCAGGATGAACTGGTATTTGATGGTGGTTCCTTCGCTTTAAATAGCAAAGGCGAAGTAGTGATGGCAATGCCTCAATTTGAGTCTAGCCTTGGCTTAGTCAATGTCAATGCAGCTGCCGAGCTTGAGGCTGGATCCATTACCGCAACACAAAGCGTAGAAGCACAGGCTTATCAAGCTCTCGTTTTGGGTGTGCGCGATTACGTCAATAAGAATCGCTTTCCTGGCGTCATTATTGGTTTATCAGGGGGCGTTGACTCTGCCCTAGTACTAGCTATTGCGGTTGATGCGCTTGGTGCCAACAAAGTACGCACGGTCATGATGCCTTCACGCTATACCGCTGACATCTCATGGATTGATGCCCGTGAAATGGCGCAGAACTTAGGCGTCCAATACGATGAGATTCCAATTAGCGGTCCTGTTGATGCGCTAGAAGCTTCTTTAGCAGAACAGTTCAAGGGCATGTCTGTGGATGCTACTGAAGAGAATATTCAAGCACGTGTTCGTGGCACCCTGCTGATGGCGCTCTCCAATAAAACTGGACGCCTTGTATTAACAACTGGCAATAAGAGTGAGATGGCTGTCGGCTACTGCACCCTCTACGGAGATATGGCCGGTGGCTTTGCTGTCATTAAAGATATTGCCAAGACTTTAGTTTATCGTTTGTGCGCCTATCGCAACAGTATTGCGCCTATCATTCCAGAGCGCATTCTGACACGCGCGCCCTCTGCAGAATTGCGTCCCGATCAAAAAGATCAAGATAGCCTACCGTCTTATGAAGTGCTCGATGGCATTGTGGAACGCTATATGGAGCAGAACCAATCCATCGCGCAGATTATTGCCGAGGGCTTTGATGCCGAAAGCGTAGAAAAAGTGACGCGCTTGATTAAGTTAAATGAATACAAGCGACGCCAAGCACCACCTGGGGTTCGCGTTACTACCCGCGCTTTCGGTCGTGACTGGCGCTATCCCATCACATCTCAATTTAGAGCCTAAAGAGCTCGAGGAAGGCCAAATTTGGCACTTCTTTCCAGTTCTAGGTATGATTACTGCATTAGGGGGAATACATGAAACTCATTACATCAATTATTAAACCGTTCAAACTCGATGAAGTTCGTGAAGCACTGGCTGAAGTTGGCGTAACTGGCCTTACCGTAACTGAGGTAAAGGGTTTTGGCCGTCAAAAAGGTCATACAGAGCTCTATCGTGGCGCTGAATACGTAGTCGACTTCTTGCCTAAAGTAAAAGTTGAAGCAGTTGTTCCTGGTGACCGAGTTGAAGTAGCTATCGAGGCAATTACCAAGGCTGCACGCACCGGCAAGATTGGTGATGGAAAAATCTTTATCACTCCAGTTGAACAAGTAATTCGTATTCGTACTGGCGAAACAAACGAATCTGCAGTCTAAGGATTTTGCTTAGACCAATCCCATTTCAACGAAACTGGGAATCTGTGGGAGCCAATGGCTGAGTGAGTTCAGCCGGCTCCAAAAGAATATTCTTTGCGGTGATATTTGATAGGCGTACTTTTACGCCTTGATAATAGATATCAACCTGAGCTGCGCCCGATGTCAGCACCTTTAATGGCGGCTTCCCATATACGCTGGTACCCACTCCAGCTTCTAATGTTTTATTTTGAGTCTTGCCACTCGCATCCACAACGCAAACCGTTTGGGCGGTCTTCGATTGTAAATACACCATATCGCCTGCCTTTTTAGGGGCGTCTGGTTTGTAGCTCACTGCTGCTGTATCCGCGGGGCATTCTGTTGATGGTACTGCAGCTGGAGCCGGAGCAACAGCAGCTACAACTGGCTCTGGGGTGCTCGCTGGTGGTGTTGCCTTAGGATCAGCGGGTACATCAACAGGAGCCGCCGCTTGAGTTTGCTCCATAACCACCACTTCCTCTTTAACCACCTCTGGGAAAAATAGTGGGCGCAAATTAATAATTGAAAAAACTAGTGCCGCAGCAACACCCCCAAGAATGTATAACTTTCTCTTTGGGTTTTTTGAAGCGGCACTTTGGTTTCTTTGATCAATCGCTTTTTGAGATGGTGAAAGTTTCTTTACGTTATCTGCTTTTTCAGGGGCGTTTGTCTTAATCGACTTTGATGACTCTGCATCAGCTGATTGAACTTGCTTAACTACTTTTTCTGAGTCCTTAGCCTCTTTTTGAGTCTCTTTTTTACTCTCTGCTTTATTAGTCGCTACTACTCCAAAATCAAAAGCATCTTCTTCTTTCAACTTTAGTAAGCCTGCTACTTTTTTTGCAGCAGTTACCTTTACTTGCGGACCATAAAAAGAGCTGGACTCACCATTTTCAATTTGCTCGATTTGGCGCACAGATAAACAAGCCATCCCAGATAATTCTTTAGTGCTTAAACCGAGACTTTCTCGAGCCTTGGTAAATGCCTCTTTCTTAATATCAGGAAGTTTATTTGGTGTGTTCACTTGCCAGAATCAATTTTGTTTAATTTAATAAATTTGATACTAATCCCATAATTGCACAGAAGTAATTAGCTGTATAGGCAATTGTTCAAATTACACCGTAAGGGGGTGGTTTTCAAGGTCAGATTCCAAGTACTTCTTGACTAAAGTCTGCAGCGAATCCGCATGCATCTTTTCCATCACTCTAGCCTTGTGCACCTTAATCGTGGCATCTGTAGTACCCAACTTAACGGCAATGTCTTTATTTAAAAGCCCTTTAACTAACCAAGCACAAACCTCCCTCTCTCTGGGGGTCAGCTTTTCATAATCACGCTTTGTTTCAACATCAATAGAAACACGCTTTAATTGACTTCTATCGAAGTCAATTGCATCCGAGACAGCCTTCAATAGCTCTTCGAGATTAAATGGTTTAAATAAGAAATCGAGCGCCCCTCTCTTGAGGCCTTGGACAATTTGATGGGGGTGACTTTGGCCGCTTACAAACACGACTGGCGTTTTGCGGCCTAATTTCAAAAGCGCTTCCTGCAAATCCAAGCCGGTCATATCTGGCATTTGCATATCTAACAAAATAACCGCCGGGGACACTGGGACGGACTTCTCTATAAAGACCTTAGCAGAGGCGTAATCCTCAACGAGATAGCCCAACTCTCGCAACATCCTGGTGAGAGACAAGCGCATAGACTCGTCATCATCAATTAAATAAACATGGCCGACTTTAGTCATTGAATTCAAAGGAAAAAGTATTAGATAGGCAAATGTACTGTAGAGAATTTCATCAGGCTGTTAGCTATCAGGCTAATATTTACTACCAAACAACGATATTTTCTGAGATTTGATATTGCAACGCAGCATTTAGAAGCCAGCTTCCGTATCCGCCCCAGAAATACCGCGTTTGATATATCACGGCACAATAGAGCCTTTCGAAACAACCCTTTTTTGGAGTAATTTGCATGAAACGCCTCAATGAACGCTCTCGTATGGTCACCGAGGGAGTTGCCCGCGCACCTAATCGTTCAATGTATTACGCGATGGGCTATCAAGAAAAGGATTTCTCCAAGCCAATGGTTGGTGTTGCCAATGGCCACTCCACTATTACTCCATGTAACAGTGGTCTTCAAAAATTAACTGATGCAGCAGTGACTGCTCTTGAAGAAGCCGGCGCCAAGGCACAAATGTTTGGCACGCCAACCGTATCTGATGGTATTGGAATGGGTACAGAGGGTATGAAGTACTCTCTCGTATCACGCGAAGTGATTGCCGATAGCATTGAAACTTGTGTCAATGGATTATGGCAAGACGGTGTAGTCGTTATCGGTGGTTGCGATAAAAATATGCCAGGCGGCATGATGGCGATTGCCCGCACTAACGTTCCCGCAATCTATGTTTATGGCGGAACCATCAAGCCAGGCCATTACAAAGGCAAAGATCTCAATATTGTTTCCGCATTCGAAGCGGTTGGTGAATTTACCTCCGGTCGTATGAATGAAGAGGATCTAAAGGGTGTAGAGCAGCATGCTTGCCCTGGAAGCGGCTCTTGCGGTGGTATGTACACCGCCAATACGATGAGCTCATCCTTTGAAGCCCTAGGCATGAGCCTCCCCTACTCTTCCACAATGGCAAACGAAGATGCTGAGAAAGTAGCGAGCGCTGCCGAGTCTGCACGTGTTTTGGTGGAAGCCATTAAAAATAATTTGCGTCCACGTGACATCATTACCAAAAAATCAATTGAGAATGCTGTGAGCGTCATCATGGCGGTTGGTGGATCAACTAATGCGGTATTGCATTTCTTGGCCATTACCAGCGCTGCAGAAATCGACTGGACAATTGATGACTTTGAGCGCATTCGTAAACGCGTCCCCGTTATCGTTGATATGAAACCATCAGGCACTTACCTTGCAACAGATTTACATCAAGCTGGCGGCATTCCACAAGTGATGAAAATTTTGTTAGATGGCGGCCTATTGCATGGTGATTGCATGACCATCACCGGTAAAACGATTGCTGAAGTTTTAAAAGATGTTCCATCTGTACCGCGCGCAGACCAAAAAGTAATTCGCACTTTAGATAATCCTTTGTACAAACAAGGCCACTTGGCAATCTTGAAAGGCAATATCTCTCCAGAAGGTTGCGTTGCCAAAATTACCGGCCTCAAGAATCCTTCTATTACTGGCCCAGCCCGTGTATTTGACTCAGAGGATGACGCAATGGCAGCCATCATGGCTCAGAAGATTAAAGATGGTGACATCGTTGTGATTCGTTACGAAGGCCCTAAGGGTGGTCCTGGTATGCGTGAGATGCTCTCCCCTACCTCAGCTCTTGTTGGTCAGGGCTTAGGTGAGTCTGTAGGCCTCATTACCGATGGTCGATTCTCTGGTGGCACATGGGGCATGGTCGTTGGTCACGTAGCTCCTGAGGCTTATGTTGGCGGCACGATTGCGCTCATCAATGAAGGTGACTCAGTAACCATTGATGCGCATAAGCTATTAATTCAACTCAATGTGAGCGATGAAGAAATCGCTAAACGTCGCGCAGCTTGGAAGCAACCTAAGCCACGTTATACCCGCGGCTTGCTAGCGAAGTATGCCAAGCTTGCAAGTACAGCAAGTAAAGGCGCGGTAACGGACTTGAACTTGGATCTGTAAGAAAAGTCGGAAGCTGTAAAACAAAGCCCCTAGATAAAACTAGGGGCTTTTTTATTATCTAGTAATTTATATTAATCAATGCATATTGTGCTGAGCACCCATAGCATTTACAGGCATCTTTACCTCAAGCTCCCCTGCCTTCGCAAACTTCAGCTTAACCGGAACGGTTTGGCCAGCGGTAAATGGGCCCTTAAGATTTAAAAACATAAGATGGTAGCCACCTGGCTTTAATTCAACTGAACCGCCAGCAGGAACCGCGATATCTTTGACTTGACGCATTTTCATGACATTGCCTTCCATAGCCATTTCATGCAACTGCACCTCGCCTGCTGCTGGAGAACTAGCAGATACCAATTGATCTGCAACATTACCTTTGTTATCGATTTTCATGAAACCGCCAGCTACTTGTTGGCCTGGAGCAGTAGCGCGTGTATAGGCGCCCTCGATTTTGATTACATCGGTTTTGACAGTTTTTGTAACTCCCTGCGCCATTGAGCCACTTGACACAGTAAGTCCAAATATGCCGATAGCAATCACTTTAAATAAAAATTGTTTCATTTCATTCTCCTTAAGAATTCATTACCTTGCCAACCAAATTAAGCACTTACGAAATACCACTGCTTTAATTTATCGAAATCCATAGTGCCTGTTTTCCGAATCACTTTGCCATTTTTATCGATAAGCAATGTCAGCGGTGTTTCACCGCGCCACCTAGGATCAATCTCGTAGCGCAAAGCATCATCAAATGGTGACGCCAATGTATAAGCGTCAACTCTAGCAAGTCCGCTAGATGACATCATCTTTGAAGCGCTATCGGGAGATACATCATCGACCTGTATAAAAATAACTTTCGCATTCTTATTTTGAGCAACAAATCTTCCCCATTGCGGCATCTCTTTAGCGCAAGGAGCGCAAGTTACACCCCAAAAGTGAATCACTACTGCTTGACCAGTGTAAGGCTTAGTAACAGCTTTCCAATCGCCCTTTTGGTACGTCTTTAGTGTGCTGTTTTGCGCATACCCTAACTGAGTAAAGATGCATAGCAAAGAAATCAGTAATAGGAATTTTTTCATCATCTTGAGTTTAATAGAATCAATTGGTAGCCATTATCGCGAGTAAGCCAAGAGAGATATACCTCAGCACCTTGATTTAATAACAATGGATGATCGCTGTATCCAGCTGTGCTAGACACCAGTACTGGCATAGACCATGTCTTCCCATCGTCAAATGATTTCTTGAGGTGAATTGCTGTACGCACCCCATCAAATTCTTTCCATACCAACCAAATGGAGTTGCCTGCCGCTAACAGATATGGTCTTGATATATTTGCATCTACCGCCCCAATACGCTGTGGTTTTGTATATGTCTCACCCTGATTAACAGAGCTTGCGTAAAACACCCCTGAACGATTACTTCCTTGCGTAAACCAAGCAACATGCATCTTCCCTGAATCAGAGATGGCGATGGTTGGCCCATGATGCGGACATGCATCTGTTTTCCAGTCATCATTAGATATGCGGCGGATTTTTCCATGGCGCGATGACGTAATAATTTGGCTAGCATGATCACGTATTCCACCAGCAAAGATTGCACGGTAAACAATTCCTACGCCGCCCTTAGGATCCCTGCTTGCACCAATTCGGCAACACTCGCAACTTGCTTCGTTAGCAATTCTTTCTGGAGCAAAAGTCAGCCCACTATCTTCAGAGAAAGTGTATGCAATAGACCCACCTAGACGTTGTTGCCCTGCCTTCTTAGCATCAGCCACTAAGCGTTTATCAATCCACGCCACGAAAATCTTATTGTCTGGTTGAATCAGTACGGACGGAAATCGCTGACTAGCTGAGTCACTCACTAAGGACTTTGGCTCCAAGAATGTCTTGCCGCCATTATCTGAAATCGCAGTGTTGATTTGCGCGTTCCAATTGGAATCCTTGAAGAACGAGTAAGCCAAAAATACTTGGTCGTTGGAATTAGCAACAATTTGCGGTCTAGCGTCAGCACCTAAATCCAAAGACTTGCCGTGTTGAGCAACGGTAACTGGCGGTGAAAATGTTTTTCCCTTATCTGCCGACTGCGCCACTGAAACCACGCCACCCGCAGTCCAAGCTAATAACAAACTGCCGTCAGGCATAAAGAATGGGGTCGCAGCATTAGCGCACTCTAAGCCAGACCCAACACAAGCTGCAGGCTTAGCTGGGGCAATGCCTATCCCATGAGATGAGTGATCCATTTGGGCAACTGCAGACTGGAGAGCAAAAAGTCCCACGAGGCCCAGCAGGAGACGTCCAAAAAAAGATTGGTTAAGTATTACAAGCATCAGAAAATAATCCGACCACCAATGGTGATTGTTTGAGGCTGACCAAGAATGTAACTTCCCTGGCTGGTTCCAGTTCCATAGGTAATGTAGTTACGATTAAATAAATTGACTGCACTAGCAAAAATAGAAGCTTGTTGGGTGATTTGATAATTTGCCTTCAAACCAATTACCGCATACCCAGCTACTGGTAGGGTATGCGCTCCATCCAACCAAGAATTTCCAACCCAACGAATATTGGCAGAAATACTGGTCTTTGGCAAAGGCGAATAAGTCACAGCAGCATAGCCCATATTTTGTGGTACACCACCAACCTGCGAGCCTATAGGATTTAGCGTTGAACTAACGCCATCACCTATCCAAGTCAACACAGTGTTGGTATGGGTATATGTACCATCAATACCCCATTGAGCATTGATATCATGATGAGCTTGGACCTCCAGCCCCTGACTTTGTAAGTTCTGATTGTTGCCGTATAGGCTATATGTTTGACCACCCAGTCCAGTACATACAGTAGCAGGACATCCAGCAGCTTGAGCCTGGGACAATGATACGTTTGGAGCATACACCGCATTTTTAACCTGCGCACTAAATCCTGTAACCTGGACAAATCCAGCATTCCAACGATAGTCCGTTCCGATTTCATAACCTGTCATGTTCTCTGGCGTGAGAAGTGGATTAGCAAGACTTACGCTGGTTGCATTCCCATAAGTTCTCAATGTGTTGTTAAGTCCAGGCGCATGAAAACCTTGATATGCAGCGGCTCTAAAATCCAGTTCCTTTGTAGCCTGATATAACAATCCAAGATTTGGGCTAAATTTATTGACAGTCTGATTTGGCACGTTGGTATACGATGGAATGCCGTTTGAGCCCGCTATCCAATAGGTTGGAGTTTGACTCTGCCACTGATCCCCCCTCAGCGATAGAGTAGCTTGCAGGGGTATAACATCCATCTTAGACTTGAACTGAGCCATTAGCCCATAGAATTCCTGTTGACCCTTGGCGTAATCTGATGAGGTAACAGTGCCGCTTGCGTAGCCGGCCGCAGAGCTAAATGAGTTTGTTAAATTCTGTGCCGCAACTTGCCGCGCATCTACACTCAATATTGCTTGGTCGATGATTTGATCTTTTAAATCTTTGGTGTATTGAGCAGATGCGCCTGTGGTTGAGTATGGATCATTGTAGTTGGCGCTGATATAAGGAGCGCTAGGCGGACTATTGCTGACGTTCTGTTGCCATAAAGTAGTATTTTCGTAATACGCATTTACCTGTACTTTTTCAGAGGCACTCAACCGTGTTGTGGCTCCGGCGGAGAATGTTGTCTCGTTTGTTGTTTTGGTTGCAAAGTTATACCCACCAGTTGGTAAGTTATGCATATTATGCGAACCAATATTGAAGAATGCATCAGTATCAGAGCTTAATTTCAATGAACCCTGCAGTCGATAGTTTGCACTTCCCGCGCTCTCAGGCCCCATCCCTGGTAAGAGCGGGGCCGATTGGTTGGCCTTATTTTTGTTTGGATACACAGTAGCGGGCGAAATAGTGGGCTGATTAATATATCCATCGGTATTGAAGTAATCAGCAGACACCCGAAGCTTTAATACTTCATCAACTGCAATTTCTTTGGAAACCGCGGCATTACTAGTATTAAATGTTCCATAACTTCCAGATATTTCACCTTTGTTATCCGAAATTGGTTTTGTTGTGATGTTTACAACACCGCCCATACCCATATTCCCATAGAGATTAGACACACCTCCACGAATTAACTCAACATCTTCAACTGCAGACAAGGGAACAAGATTCCACTGAATAGTCCCATACATTGCATCATTGGCAGGTAAGCCATCTATCAGTGCCAGCGTTCTTGCATTTCCAAGACCGCGAACATTTAAACTCTGTCCAGTTGGGTCTTTCTCATAATAAGGCTGATCATTTAAAAAAACACTCGATTGGTTCTTTAGTACCTGATCAATGGTCATAGCTGGCGCATTTTGAATATCTTCATTTGTTAAAACTGAAGTGTTCTGGGCCATATCTTTTAATTCTGTACCTGCTTTGCTAGCGCTGACGATAACATCACCAATACGCTGACCATAATCAGGAGGTGCAACTGTCTGAGCATTTACTTGATTTAGCATCAATACTGCTACAAAGGCTATCGGTGTGATTTTTATAGTTTTCATATTCTGATGGGGTGTTTGGGCTTAATAAATTTGAAATTACTTTTGCGCTGGGCCACCTGTTGTCAGCGGCGTGAGTGTCAACTCAAGGCTTGTCATGGGGGCGTTGGTATTAATGGCGCTTGAAAGAACTAAATAACTGACATACACAAGCCAGATGGCAACGCCCATAGCAATGCCGATATAAACGCGCTTTAAGCGATATGAGACTTTTTCAGACACAAACATGTACTTCTCCATACAAGATGACTGCCACGCATGAAATGCGTGATTACCAATACATAGCTAGGCTATGCCCTAAGTTTTCTTAGGCTTTTGTGGGAGGAGCAGCTGAGGGAGGTGTTACCCAAACGTTGAGGGGCTTGGGTGATTGATAGAAAAGTTTTGGAAGCAACGCAAATGATGTTGGCGCTGCAAAAGTGAGATTGGTATTAAATGCCGGTGTGATGGAGGCGTGAACTACGCAGTATGAGCAAGGCTGCATTGAATTGCTTGCCTCGTCATCAATCTGTACATCTAACTTCATCTTGCTGCCATCCGCAGAACAAATTTCCATTGCAAAACCGTGACCGCCCTTCGCAAGTGACACTGCTTGTGAAACCGCTGGCGCAAGCGCACTCATTGCAATTGCCATGGCAGCAATCCAGTGAATGAAGCAGTTTTTATGGAAATTCATGATGGGAGCATTTTATCTGAATCAACCAGCTGCCCTCTCTTTTGATTCTTATTACATTTTGGGGAAACAAAAAGGGGTCCTAAGACCCCTTTGCGTTGGTATGTGAACCAAATTACATATTAGCAGAGCGCTCGATAAGTTTGCGACGCATAGGGCGCAATACAAACCAAGCCAAGATTGCAGCAGTACCGTTCAAGATACTAGCAACCCAGAAAACCGCTTCCCAACCACCAGTAGCGCTTACCAATACGCTAGACAACGGAACGAGCAAAGATGCTGTGCCTTTTGCTGTGTATAGCAAGCCTGCATTACCAGCTGCATAAGTTGATCCGAATGTATCAGCATTGGTTGATGGGAACAGGCTATAGATCTCACCCCATGCAAAGAACACTAATCCAGTTAACAGAACGAACAATACTGGATCACGACCGAGGTAATACAAACCAAGAATACCCAAGCACTCGAATGCGAAGCATAAAGTCATGGTTTGCTCGCGACCAATCTTGTCAGATACCCAGCCAAAGAATGGGCGTGTCAAACCGTTCAATACACGGTCAACTGTCAAAGCGAATGTCAAAGCTGGCAATGCCAAGCCCATCAAGCTCACGGTTACGCCAGCAATTTGGAAGTCTTTAGCAATTGGGCCCAACTGAGCAGTAGCCATCAAGCCACCAGCAGCAACCATCACAAACATGACGTACATAATCCAGAATACAGGCTGCTTCACCATCTCCATTGGACGGAAGTCTTTACGTGTTTGCACAACAGCTGCTTTTGCACTGGTAATAGCACTCTTGATTGGCTTAGAAAGCAATAAGCTGAGCACTACTACGATGGCGCCTTGGCCGATACCGAAATACCAGAAAGCATCTTGATAGCCTTGGTTAGCAATCATGTTTGCAATTGGAATAACGGTCAACGCAGAACCAGCACCGAAGCCAGCCGCAGTCATACCAGCAGCCAGACCACGACGATCTGGGAACCACTTTAAGGCATTACCAACACATGTGCCATAAACAGCACCCGCACCAACACCACTCACAGCAGCTGCTACGTAAAGCATTGTCAATGTTTCTGCGTGGGCATTCATCATCCAGCCAAGACCGCATAAGATGCCACCACCGAACACTACTGGACGTGGGCCAAACTTATCAACGAGGTAACCCTCAATAGGCACCAACCAAGTTTCGGTCAATACGAAAATCGTAAATGCAACCTGAATTGCTGCACGACCCCAGCCAAACTTGGCATCAATTGGGTTTACAAACAAGGTCCAACCATACTGCAAGTTAGCAATCATCGACATACAAATAATGCCGATTAGTAGCTGAAACCAACGGCCTCCAATTGGCCCAGTAGTTTGCGTACCGCTCATCTAAATCTCCTATTTATACTTTTATAGATTCTTAAAATCACCCTATCAATAGGGGTTGTGTGATTTTTAAGCATTTGATTAAAGTTAATCTTGACGTTAATCAAGATTCCTTCAAAACCCCACTAGTGATTACCCTCCCAAAATCCTTTTAAAAATAAGGGCTATTAAGGGTGATTTTGCTGAATTTACTTGTGCTGACAGATGAAATTTTTCAAACAAAAAAGCCACCCGAAGGTGGCCTTTTGATTTTGTAATTTTTTAAATTACATGCCGCGGTAAGCACCGTCAAAATCATAGTGACGGGGAGCCTGCTCTTGGCTAGTTGTGCTTTCAGTAAAAAGCTGGTTAATCATATTCAACAGTACAGTCATTTGAATCTCCTTAAGGGTTAATACCTAGAGTATAACCCTAATATTATTGCTATGCAACAAGTTCGGATAAGTCAATTTTAATAGAACACGATAACAATTATTTATATAAGTAAATGTTTTTATTGGATTTTTTTATTTTTGAAGTAGGGTTTATGGTGCCGCTTGCCGGAATCGAACTGGCGACCTTTTCATTACGAATGAACTGCTCTACCAACTGAGCTAAAGCGGCCTTCTTGAGTAAATTCTAGCGGAAACGGTCTAAAAACTTCTTGCTGACCTTATCTAGCTGGGTAGAGTCCTTAATTAAGAACTGCAAGCCATTTGAATCGGCGATCAGAAGTGTATTGCCAGCAATTCTGCGGATATCTTCCTCACCTTTTAGGCGGATGCGCGTTGGCCCACGGTCAGTTTCAATATCCCAAATACTTGGTGTTGCAAATGTAGAAACCCTGGTGATCTTTTCAATCACCGGCATAAATTCACGGGCGGCTAGCTCTTCTTCAATCAGCGCAAGCTCTGCTTTAGGAATATCCGCGACATTCGGGTACCAGCAAACTTCTTTACCTGCTTGATTCATGATGCCAATACCAACACCTGTTGCAGTTATGGGGAATGCTCTCACTGGGTGAACGCCAATATGAGAAACACCTTTTGCGTCAACGAAAACTAAGCGGCCTAATGAATCGCGATGAAGTGCATTGGCAGATTGATGCTGTGTCATACCCCTCCCCCAATATTTTTTGCGATCACTTGCAATGTCTCTTCTTGTTTTTCCTCTTGTTTATCTTGATCAGATTCTTCCAAACTTTCACCAATAGCGCCACCTTCAACTAGCTCTGCGGCGTGACGTAATTGGGCTTGATACAAGGTGTAGTAAGCGCCCTGCGCTTCCATTAACTGCTCGTGAGAACCAATTTCTACGATCTCACCCTTATCAAGCACTACTAGGCGATCAGCCTTTCTCAGGGTGGAGAGACGGTGAGCGATTGCAATGGTTGTGCGGCCTTTAACCAGGTTATCTAAAGCCCGCTGAATTTCTTTCTCGGTAGTAGTGTCGACCGATGAAGTCGCCTCATCCAAGATCAAGATACTTGGGTTAATCAACAACGCTCTCGCAATAGAAATCCGTTGACGTTCACCACCAGAGAGCGATTGGCCGCGCTCACCTACTAGCGAGTCATAACCCAGCGGCAAGCGCAGAATAAATTCATGAGCATGCGCAGCGCGAGCAGCTTCAATAATTTCTTCGCGAGTTGCATCAGGTTTGCCATATGCAATGTTTTCTGCAATTGTTCCAAAGAACAGGAATGGCTCTTGCAATACAAGACCAATGCGCTTGCGATAGTCGGCAATTCCGATACTACGAATATCGCGCCCGTCTAACGCAATTGATCCCGAGCTCACATCATAAAAACGGCAAATCAAGTTCACTAAGGTGCTCTTACCCGAACCGCTATGACCAACTAAACCAATCATTTCACCAGGCGCAATCTCCAGATCAATTCCTTTGGATACGGCACGATTGCCATATCGGAATCCCACGCCACGCATGGTGATTCGGCCTTGTACAGGACCCAAAGGTGCTGGATTAATTGGCTCAGGGACGCTTGATACATGATCCAAAATATCAAAGATCCGTTTAGCGCCAGCGGCCGCTTTTTGCGTATGCGAAACAATGCGGCTCATGGAATCCAAGCGCACATAGAAGCGACCAATGTAAGCAAGGAAAGCGATCAGAACACCCACTGTTACTTTTTGATGCGCCACCTGCCAAATGCCAAAGCCCCATACGACCAGCAAACCAGTCTCAGTTAATAAAGTCACTGTGGGTGAAAACAATCCCCAAACGCGATTGACTCGATCATTGATTTGTAAATTGTGTTTATTGGAATCTACAAAACGTTTGAGCTCGCGATCTTCTTGTGCAAATGCTTTAACAACACGAATTCCTGGAATGGTGTCAGCCAAAATGTTGGTAACCTCAGACCAGATGCGATCAATCTTCTCAAAACCAAATCGCAACTTATCGCGCACCACATGAATCATCCAAACGATAAATGGCAAGGGAGCTAGTGTGACTAATGCGAGCAAAGGATCGATTGAAACTAAGATGGCCGCGGTCATCGTAATCATGAGAACATCGGTCGCAAAGTCAAGCGCATAAAGGGATAGGAAGACGCAGATACGATCCGTCTCAGCGCCAATGCGGGCTATCAAATCACCGGTACGCTTGCCCCCAAAGTACTCGAGCGAGAGTTTCAGCAAATGCTCAAAGGTGGTGTTACGTAAGTCAGCACCAATGCGCTCACTCACTAATGCAAGCAAATAAGTCTTCCACCAACCGAGACCCCAAGCAACTAGCGCAGCGCCGAATAGCGCTAGCAAATACATGCTCGCCAAATGGAAATCAATTGGATTACCACGCTCATATGGAATCAACACATGATCCATTAAAGGCATCGTGAGATATGGCGGAATTAAAGTTGCGCCAGTAGAAAGTAGCGTTAATACGAAACCGAGTAATAACTGGTTTTGATAAGGCTTAGCAAAACGCCAGAGCTTGAATAATGTCCAAGTTGATGGTGGCTTATCGTCCTCAGGATCGCAGGTTGGACATGCATCGGAGTTTGCTGGTTTAGGGCTCAAGCAAACTGGGCAAACTTGTTTGTCATACTCACCGAGTTCTGCCTCACTCTGCTGGCCATCCTTGGTAAGCTTTCTGAAAGACGATTGAAGACGTAATACTTGTGGGTTCACTGCCAGAGTGAAATACCAGACCCTTTTCAAGCTATTGGCTAACTCAAGCCTTAAATGTCCAACTCCTGCATGGTCTCCATGAACCAAGCGCTCTTCTGTACTGACCTCCCAAGACTCGAAATGCTGACCGTCAGTCCAAATCAAAAGCTGCTCTGTCAGCAGCAAGAGGCTCTTGTTAAAGCGCAGATCCGCGTCTAAATCGAGCTCAACCCATGCCAACACAGCTTCTTGGGATTGAATAGGCGATTTTTCCCTTTTCAAAATGGCTTGCCAGTGGCTTGGCAAAGCTGGGGCAAAAGGTAGGATTTTTGGCTTCATTAACTCCAAAAGTATAGTGGAGCTCATTTTTTTAGATTTATTGCCTCTGTCAACTTTAGGGGGCAGAAAACCGTTAAATTAGCGTAATCAGCCTTTTTATGTATTTTTGCCATTTTTTGGATTTTCAATAAAACTAGAACTCAGAGACAGCCCGTTCCGTCCAAGCCCTAAACACCGGCCAAGACCCCTTGCTCCCCTATAAATGCCCCAGTTATTAGATAAATCCATTGAAATCCTGAGTGTTAAGCACCTGCGTGGTCCCAATATGTGGACCTACCACCCTGTCATTGAGGTGTGGATCGATATTGGTGAGCTGGAGGACTACCCCTCTAACCTCATCCCAGGTTTTTATGACCGTCTGGTGAAGGCGCTCCCAAGCCTAGTTGAGCACCGCTGCAGTTATGGGGAAACCGGTGGCTTTCTCAAACGCGTTGAAGAAGGTACCTGGCCCGCTCACATCATGGAGCACCTCACACTTGAATTACAAAATCTAGCAGGCATACCTGGTGGATTTGGCAAAGCTCGTGACGGCGACCGTCGTGGCGTTTACAAAGTCATGGTCAGCGCGATCAATGAAGAAGTTACCCTCACTGCATTAAAGTATGCTCGCGATCTTTACTTGGCTCTTGCTCAAGATAATCAAGACTACATTGCATTAGTAAAAGACATCATTGAGAAGTTGCGCGATCTGGGTGATGACTTATTACTCGGTCCTAGCACTGCATGTATTGTGAATGCGGCTGAAGAGCGCGGCATTCCATCGATTCGCCTATCCGAAGGCAACTTAGTACAACTAGGTTATGGCGCTAAGCAACGTCGCATTTGGACTGCTGAGACCGATCAAACCAGCGCGATTGCAGAAACGATTTCTCGTGACAAAGATTTAACGAAAAGTCTATTACGTAGCGCCGGCGTTCCAACACCTGAAGGTCGAACCGTTACCAGCCCTGATGATGCTTGGGAGGCGGCACAAGATATTGGCTTGCCGGTTGTGGTGAAACCAATCGATGGCAATCATGGTCGCGGTGTCTTTATTAATTTGTATACCCAACAAGAAATCGAAGCAGCTTATGCTGTAGCGATTGATGAAGGCAGCGAAGTTTTGGTTGAGCGTCATATTGTTGGTGACGAGCATCGCTTACTCGTCGTGGGCAATAAAGTAGTTGCTGCCGCAAAAGGCGAAACCGTTTGGGTTACTGGTGATGGTAAACATACCGTTCACGAACTCATTCAGATTCAGATTAATTCTGACCCACGCCGCGGTACCGCCGAAGAACATCCCTTAAATCCAGTCAGAATTGATTCTGCTGTTGAGTTGGAGTTGGCTCGTCAAAAACTTACTGGTGATAGCGTACCTGCCTTAGATCACAAAGTACTTATTCAGAGCAATGGCAATGTGGCATTCGATGTCACCGATTTAGTTCACCCTGATGTTGCCAGCCAGGTCGCATTAGCAGCTCGTGTTGTTGGCTTAGAAATTGCTGGCGTTGATCTCGTGGCGCAAGATATTAGCCGTCCACTGGCAGAACAAAACGCGGCGATTGTTGAAGTTAACGCGGGCCCAGGCCTGTTGATGCACCTAAAGCCTGCAAGCGGTAAGCCACAGCCTGTTGGTAAAGAGATTGCCAATCACCTCTTCCCTCCAGGCACTGACTTCCGTGTTCCTTTAGTTGGCATCTGTGGCCAAAGCGGTAAGACCCCTGTTGCTGAGATGGTTGCCCACTTTTTACGCCTAACCAATGTCTATGTTGGCCTGTCTTGCAGTAAAGGCTTGTTCTTTGGTAACCGCGCCATACCGAATACCAATGCATCAAATTGGGAAAACGCTCGTCGCACACTATTGAACCGCGCCGTTGAAGCTGCGGTTATTGAAAACAATCATCTATCCATGTTGATTGAAGGCTTGGCTTATGATCGCTGCCAAGTGGGCGTTGTTCTGAATGTAGACCCTAAAGCGAACTTCCCTGAGTACGCTATCTACGATGAAGACCAAGTCTTTAGTATCGTGCGTACTCAAATTGATGTTGTGCTCCCAACTGGGGTTGGCGTTCTGAATGCTGATGATGCGATGTGCGTTCAAATGGCTGAGCTTTGCGATGGTGAGGTGATTTTCTTTAGTGAGAATCCTGACTCTGAAGTGATTAAAACCCATCTTCAAAATGGCGGTCGCGCTGTGCTTGTAGGCAAACAACAAATCACCCTGAAATCTGGCAAGCTGGATCAAAAATCGATTCCCGTACCAAGACACTCTGAATCAAATACCACTACACCTTGGAAAACCATGAATCTAGGCGCTGCCATTGCAGCAGCGTGGGCTCTCGATATTCCATTTAACGTGATTGAAGCTGGCGCGCAAACCTTTGTGCCAGATGCAACATTAATAACAGGGGCTTAATTGGAAATCACCCGCATTCGTATGTTGCGCGGCCCAAATTTGTGGAGCCGCCACACAGCATTAGAAGCTATAGTCACCTGCGATGTGAACGAGCGCTCAATCGATGCTATTCCGCAGTTTGAAACCAAAATTCGTGAGCGCTTTCCGCAGCTTGGCAGCATGCGCCGCGGCGGACTCACTGACCCACTCTCTCTTGCAAATGCCCTAGAACATGCCGCGCTTGGTTTGCAAGCACAAGCAGGATGTCCGGTGACATTTAGTCGCACCGTGCAAACAATTGATGAAGGTGTTTATCAAGTAGTTGTTGAATACATCGAAGAAGTTGTTGGTCGTATGGCGTTTGATTTTGCCTTCGCACTCATTCAAGCGACTCTCAATGATGCCCCTTTTGACTTAGCCGCTGCTTTAGCAGAACTCGAAGCACTTTATGAAGATGTGCGTCTAGGTCCTAGCACTGGCTCGATCGTAGATGCCGCCATTCAAAGAAATATTCCCTATCGCCGCATGACTGAAGGCAGCATGGTGCAATTTGGTTGGGGAAGTAAACAGAAGCGTATTCAAGCGGCTGAAACCAGTGATACGAGTGCAATTGCAGAAGCGATTGCCCAAGACAAAGAGCTCACAAAGAACTTACTCGCCGCCGCGGGCGTTTCCGTCCCCATTGGGGAGGTGGTTACCAGTGCTGATGATGCATGGCGTGCCGCCCAAAAGATTGGCGGCCCTATTGTTCTCAAACCTAAAGATGGCAACCAAGGCAAAGGGGTTGTAGCGAACATACAAACCGAGGAAGAAGTTCGTGCTGGTTTTGAAGTTACCCAAGCCTTTGGTCGTGAAACGATTGTTGAACGATATCTTCCTGGGGCTGACTACCGCCTTTTAGTTGTAGGTAATCGCTTATCAGCTGCCGCCCGTCGTGAGCCCGCTCAAGTTGTGGGCGATGGCAAACACACAGTTGCTGAGCTTGTTGAAAAAGAGAATCAAAACCCCTTGCGTGGTGATGGTCACGCTACCGCCCTGACTAAGATTCGTTTTGACGATATTGCACTTGCACACTTGGCAAGCAACGGACTCTCGCCGCAATACATTCCAAAAATTGGTGAGCGTGTCTTATTACGCAATAACGCCAACCTCAGTACAGGTGGCACCGCAACTGATGTCACTGACGATGTTCACCCAGATGTCGCGGCTAGCGCGGTTGCGGCAGCGCAAATGATTGGTCTTGATATTGCAGGCGTCGACATTCTGTGCGAGTCCATCTACAAACCATTAGAGCAACAAGGTGGAGGCATCGTAGAGGTCAATGCAGCCCCCGGATTACGCATGCACCTTAAACCCTCTTATGGCAAAGGTCGCCCTGTTGGTGAAGACATCATCAATATGATGTTTCCTCCCGGTGAAGATGGCCGCATTCCAGTAGTAGGCGTCACTGGAACCAACGGTAAAACCACGACCGTTAGATTAATCTCCCATCTATTAAGTGAAACAGGCTTACGAGTAGGCATGACCGGGACTGATGGCGTCTACATTAATAACCGCCTAATTGATACCGGTGATTGCAGCGGCCCAAAGAGTGCACGTAATGTATTAATGCACCCAGACGTAGACGCAGCCGTTCTAGAAACCGCTCGCGGCGGTTTATTGCGTGAAGGCTTAGGATTTGATCGTTGTGAAGTGGCCGTTGTAACCAATATTGGTGAAGGTGATCACCTAGGCTTGAACTACATCACCAGTGTTGAAGATCTCGCAATCCTCAAGCGCGTGATTGTGCAAAATGTGGCACCTACTGGCGCCGCTGTTCTAAATGCTGCAGATCCAATGGTTGCAAAGATGGGTGATAAATGCCCTGGTCGCGTCATCTTCTTTGCCCAGAACCAACATCACCCTGTGATTACGGCACATCGGGCAAAAAACAAAAAAGTGATTTTCTTTGATGGCACCTATATCGTCGCCTCAAAAGGTTCACGCGTAATGTACCGCTTCCCCGTTAGCGAAATTCCACTAACGCAAAATGGTGTTCTTGGATTCCAAATCGAGAATGCGATGGCCGCAATTGGTGCTGCCTGGGCACTTGGTCTAGATGCAGAGAAAATTGCACGCGGATTAAGCAGCTTTGAAAGCACAGCCAATTCTGTGCCGGGTCGCTTTAACCAATTCAAACACAAAGGCGCCACTGTTATTGCCGACTATGGTCACAATCCAGATGCCATGCGTGCTCTGACCAGCGCAATTGAAGCGATGAAACCCAAGAAGAGCCATGTGGTTATTAGTGGCGCCGGGGATCGTCGTGATGAAGATATTCGTGATCTCACACGCATTCTAGGTAATGCGTTTGATAACGTTATCCTGTATCAAGATGCCTGTCAGCGAGGTCGTGAAGACGGCGAAGTATTAAAGCTTTTACAAGAAGGCTTGGTTGGCGCAACTAGAGCTAAACAGGTGAAAGAAATTCATGGGGAGTTTCTAGCTATTGATGCCGCCTTGAGTGAAGTGTCTGAGGGTGATATCTGTCTCATTCTGATTGATCAGGTTGAGGAATCATTGGCTTATCTCAAAGAAAAGGTTCAGCCGTAGAAGACTGAATTTATTTAGCTTCACCCAATAAAAAACCCAATCAGACGATTGGGTTTTTTGCATTTAATCTCAGCATTTGCTTCAGAGGCATTACTTATGCATGGTAATGACGCAAAAGATCAACTTCTTCTTTAGACCCAAGTATTACTGAAACACGTTCATGCAGATCGGTAGGTTGCAAATCCATAATCAAATCTTTGCCGTTGGTAGATGCGCCACCTGCCTGCTCCACCAAGAAACTCATGGGGTTGGCTTCGTACATCAGGCGCAATTTACCCGGCTTATTTGGCTCGCGCTTATCCCATGGATACATAAATACGCCACCACGAGAAAGTACACGGTGAACATCGGCCACCATAGATGCAATCCAACGCATATTGAAGTCTTTTTCACGAGCGCCGCCTACTCCGGCTAAGCACTCCTCCACATAGCGGCGCACTGGATCCGCCCAATGGCGCATATTGGACATATTGATTGCAAACTCTTTGGTTGAATGCGCAATCGTCACGGCGTCTTTAATGAGCAAGAACTCACCCGTCACCTTATTCAGCGTAAACATCACAACGCCATCGCCCAAGGTCAGAGCCATTGTGGTT
This sequence comes from Polynucleobacter sp. MWH-UH25E, assembly GCF_018687095.1. Taxonomy (NCBI): domain Bacteria; kingdom Pseudomonadati; phylum Pseudomonadota; class Betaproteobacteria; order Burkholderiales; family Burkholderiaceae; genus Polynucleobacter; species Polynucleobacter sp. MWH-UH25E. The sequence continues at coordinate 1,842,256 of NZ_CP061286.1, forward strand.
TGGGGTCCATACACGACATATCCAGCAGCCACTTGGTGACGACCTGATAATAAAAAGTCAGAGGTTTGTAGTGGCGCTTGCGGGTCTTGCTTTTTGAGAATTGAGAAAATTGTCCCAATGGAAACATTGACATCAATATTAGATGAGCCATCGAGTGGATCAAATAATAATAAATAGTCGCCTGTACGATGAACAGGAACAGGCAATTCCATTTCTTCAGATGCTAGTCCAGCCAATGATTTGCAGTTCTTTACACCATCAATTAATAAATCATTCGCAATAATGTCGAGCTTTTGCTGAACTTCACCCTGAACATTACCGGTACCAGCAGAACCCAGCAGTCCAATTAATGCTCCTTGAGCAACTTCATGACTTAAGGTTGAGCAGGTATCGATTACAGCAAGTAATAAATCTTGGAGGCCAGCTGGCACAGCAGCCCCCTTTGGTTTGGCTGTTGCCAAATACTGCTTGAAATTGGTATGGGTAGAAGACAAAACGATTTCTCCGAAACACTATTGAAATTAGGGTCTATTTTGCCTTGTTCTTCCCCGAGGTGAGAATTTATGTACAAATAAAGGGTTTACTCACTCAGAGATAGCAATTCTTGATTATGAAAATAGAAATTGACGATGATTTAATACTAACTGCGCTAGAGATATCTCAATCGACACTAAGCGCCCAAGAATTTGTCCATAAGGTCATCTTGACCTATACCCAAACTCAAGCAGGGCATCGCTTAGCCAAACTTGGGGGTAAGGCACCAGACATGAAAGATATACGGCGCCGAAACCCAAACTAATACTTAAAACTAAGCTCCCAAAGCCTTGCTAACCACCTCTTTAACATCAGGTGACAAGGTCTGACAAGCTGCTACCTGCTCTAAAGCGGCCTTCATCTTGCTCTGGTAGGGCTCGGCAAATAGGCGCCAGCGATCTAAGGCTCTCGCAAGACGAGCGGCAACCTGGGGGTTGATGGGGTCTAGAGCCAAAACACTCTCCGCCCAGAAAGCATAACCACTTCCATCAGCCTGATGAAAACTCGCAGGATTATTTGCGCAGAACATGTGGATAACACTGCGGGCACGATTTGGATTATTTAACTTAAATGCTGGATGCTCACGCAAGCGCTTCACTTCATCAAGTGTGGACTCAAGACCATCAATAGGTGGGCGGCTAGACTGCAATGCAAACCACTTATCAATCACGAGCGCATCATCTGCAAAACGTTTACAGAAATCCTCAAGGCATTCTTTCGCGCCTTTTGCACCATGCATTACCAGAGCAGATAAGGCTGCATAACGATCTGTCATATTGTCAGCAATCTGGTATTGATTGCGAGCCATTGGCGCCCAAATCTTGGGATCCGCATCCAACAACATGCTTAAAGCCAAATTCTTGAGGGCGCGCTTTCCAGAATCAATCGCATCAGACTTAAAAGATCCTGGAGTTTGATTCTGTTGGTAAAGTGCGGCCCACTCTAATTGCAATTGCTTGGCCAACTCTTTCCGGAAAGCTTGTCGCGCGGTAAATATCTTCTGGGGATCAACACTCTTGCACTGCTCATATAAATAAGATTCGGCAGGCAGCGTCAGTGCTAACTCTTTAAATGCTGGATCAAGGTTTGGATCTAGCAAAATTTCACGATAGGCATTAATGAGAGCTGAATCTGGCAAACGATTATTCAAAATCATTTGCATAGCTAGCTTCTGCCCTGCTTCCCAGCGATTAAATGGATCGTCATCGCTAGAAAGTAGTGTCAATAAATCTTCCTCGGGCCGCTCAAAGTCAATATTGACTGGTGCAGAGAAGTTTCGATTGATAGATAGCACAGGTCGATCTTCAATCTGATCAAAAGTCCATGTTTGAGTTGGCTCTTTTAGCTCCAGTAGTTTTTCTACTTGATCATTACCAGTAGTAATGAGGCGTACCTTCAATGGAATATGAAATGGCTTCTTCTCTGCCTGACCAGGTGTAGGCGCGCAGCTCTGGGTTAATGTGAGACGGTATTGCTTATTAGCTGCATCATATTGCTCTTCCACTTTCACACGTGAGGTGCCTGCTTGGCTATACCAATTCTTAAACTGGCTTAAGTCTTTACCGTTGGCATCAGCCATCGCTGCGAGAAAATCATCGCACGTTACCGCCTGACCATCATGGCGCTGGAAATACAAGTCCATACCCTTGCGGAAACCATCTCTGCCCAATAGGGTTTGATACATCCGCACCACTTCAGACCCCTTCTCATACACAGTTACTGTATAAAAGTTATTGATCTCTTGATATTCGTCAGGACGAATGGGGTGCGCCATAGGACCCGCATCTTCTGGAAACTGCAACTGACGTAATAAGCGCACATCTTCAATACGTTTCACAGCTCTCCCAGACTCGCTACCCATTTGGTCAGCTGAGAACTCCTGATCACGGAAAACCGTTAAACCTTCTTTAAGCGATAGCTGGAACCAATCCTGACAAGTCACACGATTGCCTGTCCAGTTATGGAAATACTCATGAGCAACAACGCTTTCAATATTGGCAAAGTCAGCATCGGTGGCAGTCTCTGGCTGAGCCAACACAAACTTGGTATTGAAAATATTCAACCCCTTGTTTTCCATGGCGCCCATGTTGAAGTCGCCAACCGCCACAATCATGAAGCGCTCTAAATCAAGTTCTAGACCAAAACGTCTTTCATCCCAATGTATTGATGCGATCAAAGAGTCCATCGCATGGCGCGTCTTTTGCAAATCATGGGGCTCAACCCAGATTTGCAGTAATTTTTTTGCGCCACTACTGGTAGTGATGGTCTCTTCCATACACTCAAGCTTTCCAGCTACCAATGCAAATAGATACGATGGCTTTGGAAATGGGTCTTCCCAGGTAGCACTATGCCAACCGTTTGGCAACTTTTCTTCTTTGAGTAAGTTACCGTTGGATAGCAATACAGGGTATCGAGCTTCAGGTGCCTGCAAGGTCACCCGATAGCGAGCCATGACATCAGGTCGGTCTAAGAAATAAGTAATTTTTCTAAAGCCCTCTGCCTCGCATTGGGTAAAGAAGTTTCCATTAGAGACATACAAACCCATCAGGCTGGTATTTTTCTCCGGTACACAAATTGAAATGATTTCAAGGGTAAATTTTTCATTGCCCTCTTTTGGCAAAGAGTGAATAGTCAAGGTCTCTGGCGTGAGCTCAAAGTGTCGATGCGCTTCACCATTAATTCGCAAACTGACAAACTCCAGTTCTTGGCCAGTCAGTACTAATGGTGCGCCTGGTTCAAAACTTTTACCTGGTAAAACCTCAATCTTGCTTTTAACAATCGTGCGCGCAGGATCGAGCGCGATGTCTAATTCAACTTGATCAAATATGTAAACAGGAGGACGGTATTCGAGCCGACGAAAGCTCTGTGCTAATTCAGTTTTCATAGGCCTATTTTAAGTCTAAGGCCACGCTATTGCAGAGGGCTAGCTACTTGTCTAGCTCCAAAGCAAAGTAACTGCCCCAATAGCAATAAAAGTCAGAGCGGCAACGCCATGGACCCACTTAATTGGCATACGCCTGGTAAATCTCTGACCCAACCAAACCGCTGGTGCATTCGCCAACATCATGCCCAAGGTAGTACCCATTGTTACGGCGATCACATCTTCGTATTTCGCACCCAAGGCGATTGTGGCGATTTGTGTTTTGTCACCCATCTCAGCCAAGAAGAACAACACCACAGTCAGAATAAAAACCTGCGTGGCTCGGTCCACTACTTTTGATTCAGCTGCGTCGTCAATATGATCGGGTACCAATAACCAAAGACCGATACCTAAAAAGCTCAACCCCAAAATCCATCTCATTACATCGGGCGAAACTAAAGTCATCAGCCAATGCCCTAAGAGTGCGGCGCAAGCATGATTAGCAATCGTTGCAATAAAAATACCAGCAATAATGGCTAGCGCTTGCTTAGGGTAGCGAGCCGCCAGCATTAAAGAAAGCAATTGGGTTTTGTCACCCATCTCAGCTAACGCAACAACGCCAGCCGAGAGGGTTACAGCAGATAGGTCCATGAGTTTGGTAATGAAGTTATCAGAATCCAGTCAGTTTAAATCTTCTTGATGACTATTTTGAGATTTCACTTTCACCAATGAACCAATGCTCCTGGCTAGGCAGGCAATAGGTCTTCAGCTAGAGCATATTCCAAGCCTTGCGCCTGAGCTACGGGCTTGGAAGTGAGCACACCTTTATGCACACTTAAACCATTACGCAAGTGATGATCAATTGACAGAGCTTGCACGACTCCACGATTAGCCAAGGCCTCTACATAAGGATATGTGGCATTGGTTAGGGCAAAGGTAGAGGTTCTGGCAACGGCACCAGGCATATTAGCAACGCAATAATGCAAAATGCCATCCATCATGAATGTGGGATCTGCATGCGTTGTTGGCTTTGAAGTCTCAAAGCAACCACCCTGATCAATGGCAACATCAACCACTACTGCGCCTGACTTCATTTTCTTGATCATCTCTCGAGTCACCAACTTTGGCGCAGCTGCTCCTGGAAGCAGTACCGCCCCAATCACGACATCAGCCTCAGTCACCTCCTGCTCAATTAGCAAACTATCCGAGTAAAAGGTACGGACTCGATTGCCATAAAACAGATCAATTTGCCGTAATCGATCAATATCACGATCAAAGACACAAACATCAGCCCCCATACCCACAGCGATTTGTAATGCATTGCGTCCTACTACTCCGGCACCAAGAATGACAACCTTAGCGGGCGAAACACCGGGCACTCCTGCCATTAAGACCCCAATACCTCCATGCGTTTTTTCTAAGTGGGTAGCAGCTGCCTGAATCGACATCCGCCCCGCCACTTCACTCATGGGAGCCAACAAGGGCAAAGCCCCATTGAATGCCGTGACAGTCTCATATGCAATACAACTGGCACCCGACTGAATCAACGCTTGGGTTTGAATCGGGTCCGGAGCCAAGTGCAGATAGGTAAACAGAATCTGATCCTCACGCAGCATGGCGCACTCTTGTGGCTGAGGCTCCTTTACCTTCACAATCATTTCTGCTTTTTTGAAAACTTCGGCGGCACTATTGATCAGCGTGGCTCCAGCAATTCGGTATGACTCATCACTTAGACCGATTTGCTCACCAGCGCCTCGCTGAACTAATACCGAATGCCCTTGTTTGCAAAGTCCGCTGACATTGCCTGGCGTTAAGCCAACCCGAAACTCATTATTTTTTACCTCTTGTGGAACACCAATAATCATGTTGATCTCCTATGATTTAAATACAGCTTGCGTTTTTGTTTTGCGATGCAAGCCCACGATGTAGAACATCGCGAGATACACCCCCAGTAAGCACGGACCCAATATCAACGCAATCCGCGCATCCTCATGAAAGCCCATTAGCACCACAACTAAGCAAATAAATGCCAAAGCAAACCACGAGGAATAAGGCCACCAAGGAGCGCGATAACCAAGCTCAGCTACTTGTGCTTTTGTTAACGAACGACGGAATTTCATTTGGGTAAACAGGATGGCAATCCAAACCATCAAACCCACAAAGGTCACGGCCGCCATGATGTATTGAAAGGCTTTATCCGGCACGAAGTAGTTCAAAACAACCCCAGACATACAGACACCAACCGTAGCCATTACTGCACGATGCGGAACCCCATATTTAGATAGCTTTGCAAAAGATGCGGGTGCATAGCCATTGGTAGATAAGGAGTACAGCAATCGACCACCACTAAAAATGCCTGCATTACAAGATGAGAGTGCTGCGGTAATCACCACAAAGTTAATCAGCCCCGCCGCTTCACGCAAACCAATCCGTTCAAACATCACTACGAAAGGACTGCCCTGCTGACCCACTTCATTCCATGGGAAGATGGCCAAGATCACCAGAATCGCGCCCATGTAGAAAATCAAAATTCGCCAGGCTAATGAATCAATTGCCATCGGAATCGTTTTCTTCGGGTTCTCCGCTTCTCCAGCAGAAAGACCAATCATCTCAATACCAACATAGGCGAATAAAACCATTTGCAATGAGAGCAACATCCCCTCAAAGCCATTTGGAAAGAATCCACCATGCTGCCAAAGATTGCTTAAGCCAATAGGCTGCCAATCATTTGTAAAGCCAAATAAGATAACCGAGCCGCCTAATGCGATCATGGCAATAATTGCGACGACTTTAATCAGCGCAAACCAAAATTCAAATTCGCCAAATACTTTTACAGCGATGAGATTAATCAAGCCCATCAATACAATTGAGGACAGCGCCCAAATCCACTGCGGAACTTCAGGGAACCAAATTCCCATGTAAATGCCCACAGCCGTTACTTCGGCAATACCTACGACTATCCAATAGGTCCAATAGCCCCATCCGACCATATAACCTGCCAGCGGTCCAACATAGGTATTGGCATAAGCAGCAAAAGAACCTGCTACAGGCTCATGTACAGCCATTTCACCTAGGGTGCGCAAGACAATAAAAGCAACGATTCCTGCGAGTAAATATCCCAACAGAATCGATGGGCCGGCGATTTGAATAGCGCTAGCGGATCCTAGAAATAAACCAACACCAATCGTTGATCCTAAAGCCATCAAACGAATGTGTCGCACTTTGAGATGGCGTTTTAAGCCAGTTTGTTCAGTCTGCAAAAGAGACCTCCTTTCGATTTGCTGTTGGCGGTTTGCCAACGAGACAAAGTCTAGGGAGGAGTTTTATTATTCACTAGAGGGCAAAAGTTCTTAAAGTGATTTAATGACTAAATATGAATTCAGAAATGGAAAATTCTCTTTAAAAACAACTGAGCTCTATCAAGAATTAATTTTTACCTGCAAGAGAATCAGTAATTTCCTACAGGGAATCCCCTTAGGAATTTTTGCTGAATTGAAGGCTTTAAATTAATTGATAAGGCGCGACTTACTATTGCCCTTGACTAATTAGATTGAGAATCTCGGCAGCAGCCGCCAAACCACAAGCTGCAGTCACCATAACAGTTGAGCCATAACCCGAGCAAGCCAGGCCGCCAGTGGAAGCACCCGCACGGGGCTCATGAGAGTAGATTGCCCTAATGCCAATCTTATGTTTGAGGTTTCTTGAGAAACCATGATCTTGTCTCAGCCCCTGCCGAACTTTTGCTAATAAGGCATCTTGCTCGGTTCGCGAGAGATCATCACATCGCACTGCTGTGGGCTGGGTCTTTCCTCCAGCGGCGCCACACATCACTAAAGCACGGTTATGCGTTCTAGCCCATACTGATAACGCAATCTTTGTTTGAACTGAATCGGTAGCATCCAATACATAAGCATCAGCAGGAATGATGCGATCTAAATTATCTGGCTCTAAAAATTCATCGCAAACTGTCAAATGAATCTCGGGGTTGATCTGCAAAATGCGCTCAGCCATCGCTTGGACTTTTGCTTTTCCATACTGACCCTCAACAGCATGGAGTTGACGATTGGTATTGCTCTCCGCAATGTGGTCAAGATCTACTAGAACAAGGTGGCCAATACCGGTACGGGCTAGTGACTCAGCCGCCCATGAACCAACACCACCTAATCCAGCGACTACGACAGTGGCATTCAGAAACTTCACGCGCAGGTCGGACCCATAGAGTCTAGAAACCCCCCCAAAACGGCGATCTTCAATGCTGTCTTGCGCCTTTATTTCTGCCTTGTTTTCTGCCATAGCCTCTTTATACTGAATAAATGAACTCCATTGCCCAACTTCGCAAAAACTATACCCTTGGTCAGCTTTCGGAAACCGAAGTTCCTCATCAACCACTGCCCCTCTTTCAGCTATGGTTTGATCAAGCAATCAAGGCGGAGTGCCCTGAGCCCAACTCAATGACACTGGCCACCGCTGATCAAGCTGGAAACCCATCAGCCCGTATTGTCTTACTAAAAGGGGCTGACGAAAATGGCTTTACGTTTTTTACCAACTATGAGAGTCAAAAAGGTAAGGAATTAGCTATTCGCCCACGGGCAGCACTTCTATTTCACTGGCATGAACTTGAGCGTCAAGTCCGTATTAAAGGTATTGTTGAAAGAGTTGATGCGACTGAGAGCGATCAATACTTCCATTCACGCCCACCCGCATCTCGAATTGGTGCCTGGGCCTCCCCTCAAAGTGCCGCTATCCCCAATCGAGAATTTCTAGAGGCAGCGGAGCAGAAATTTAAGGCGGAGTTTGGAGAAAACCCACCGCGTCCAGAACATTGGGGTGGATATCGCCTGCGTCCTACGGAAATTGAGTTCTGGCAAGGTCGCCCTTCTCGTCTCCACGATCGCATCCACTACCAACTTAAAGGCAAGGACTGGGAAATCAGCAGACTTGCTCCCTAACTTCTGGTGGGCACTGGGTTTACTGATATTTCGGGGCGATTAAAGATTGAAATTTAGTTCTGAATTTTTCTAACTTAGGCGCAACCACAAATGCGCAATACCCTTGATTCGGGTGTTGCTGAAAATAATTCTGGTGATAGTCTTCCGCTGGATAAATGATTGGCGCAGCTTCAATCTGTGTGACGACTGGATCACGATAAATCTTCGAAGCCTCTAATTCACGCACTACCTCCTGCGCAATTTTGAGTTGCTCATCACTATGGGTAAAAATCACTGATCGGTATTGCGTACCATGATCATTACCTTGATAGTTCAAGGTCGTTGGATCATGAATCACAAAGAAAATTTCTAAGAGGTCTCGATAACTGATCACTTGAGCATCAAACTCGATATCAACAATTTCCGCATGGCCAGTATTGCCATCACATACTGCCTCATATGAAGGATTTGGTATCGCACCACCAGCATAGCCAGATACAACTGTTTTTACCCCTTGAATCTGCTGGTAAACAGCCTCAAGACACCAAAAACAACCACCACCTAGGGTTGCCCGCTCAAGTTTGGATGGGTTTTTATCGAAGATTTCATTCATAGCTTTATCCTAATGCCTTATTGAAATCCCTGCAAAACCATAATCATCGCCTTATTTACCCATTAATTAATACACCATGAATCGCTTCACCATTCAGCTTGATGAAATCAAAGCAGCCTATGCGGCTGAACCCAATCCCAGCATCGAGGTCCGACTCGAGCGTATTGGGCGTATTGAGAAGATGATCAAAGCGAATGAAGAAAAGTTATGCAAAGCACTGACGGCGGATTTTGGTGTGCGTCATTCATCAGAAACTCGTCTCGCTGAATTTCAGATGGTGTATCAAGCCTGCAAATTTGTTCGCAAGCATCTAAAAGATTGGATGAAGCCAGTCCAGATGGAAACACCATCCTATTTAGGCTCTTCAGAAGCATGGATTGAAAGCCAATCGATTGGTGTGGTTGGCATCATCAGCCCATGGAACTACCCCGTGCAACTCGCACTTCTGCCAGCCATCTCCGCCTTTGCTGCTGGTAACCGTGTTTGGCTCAAACCTTCAGAGCGTAGTTCTCGCACATCAGGATTCTTGGCGAGCCTGATTCAGGAATACTTTCATCCAACTGAATTTTGCGTGAGCACTGGTGGCACTGAGGTAGCAGAGCAATTTGCCGCCCTACCATTTGCACACCTTTTCTTTACCGGCTCAGAAACAATTGGCAAAAAAGTAATGCGAGCCGCCTCCGAAAGCCTCACACCCGTGACCTTAGAGCTCGGCGGCAAGTCTCCAGCGATTATTGACTCCTCCGCAAACATTAAGGATGCGGCTGAAGCAATTATTTACGGCAAGTTACTCAATAATAGCCAGACATGTATCGCTCCAGACTATGTTTTAGTGGAAACCAACCAACAAGAGGCATTAATTAAGGAGCTACAGATTGCCGCACAAGTGCAATTTAGCAATCCAGAAGAATTAACGGGCCCAATTGACGAAAACCAATTACAGAATTGGCGACATTTGTTGAGCGATGCGATTGATCGTGGCGCTAAACCTGTTTCGCTTCTTCAGAATCCTGGAGCTGGTGCACGTCGCTTTGAACCCGTTGTGCTCATCAACACTCCAGCTGAGGCACGTGTATTGCATGAAGAAATCTTTGGTCCGATCTTACCGATTATTGCTATCCAAGATACAGCTGCTGCAATCTCTTACATTAATCAGAGACCAAATCCGCTAGCCCTCTATTGGTTTGGTAAAAACAAAAAGCAGTTAGAACAAGTATTACAAGAGACCCGCTCTGGCGGAGTAACAGTAAACGATGTATTTCTGCACGCTGCTGCAGAAACTTTACCGTTTGGTGGCATTGGCGCCAGCGGCATGGGCAGTTATCACGGCAAGGCTGGATTTGATACCTTCAGCCACCAAAAATCCATCCTCGATGTTCGTGGCTTTTTGGGAACCAGTCTTTTCAAGGGAACCAAACCCGCGCGTCCACCCTACGGAAAAAAGACAGAGCGATTGCTACGGCGCCTAAAGTAAGCGACCTAGACCAACACTAGACGTATCGCAAAGCTGATAAACAGAACTCCGGTAAGCAACCAGAGTCCTGCCGCTAAACGCTGGCGACTTTGGAAATAGCTTGAGAAATATTGGCCAGCAAAGATTAAGCCCGTTAGGTAAGCCATGCTCATCATCTGCAGAACAACTGCAAGATACATAAAGGTGTAAGCAGGATAAGCAAAATCTGGACGAATAAATTGCGAGAAGAACGCAATGAAGAAAAAGATTGCCTTGGGGTTGGTTAATGATAGTGACAAGGCCGCAATCAAGGGATGTAACTGCATGAGGCCCGCTTGGATTTCATAGGCGTTTGTTTTAGAAGATAAGGCCCAGCGTTGCTGCCCACTACGCAATAAACCAAATCCCATCCATCCCAAATACAAGGCACCAGCGATTCGCACTATCTGAAAAAGTACCGGGGATGACATCAACATCGATGCGGCCCCTAAGGCAACAGCGATCATCAAAATGGAATCACCGATAAAAATACCGATAGCACCCCAAGCACCATGGCGCCATCCCTTTTGTGTAGAAATGGTCAGTACGTAAAGCGAGTTAGGGCCTGGCAACAAAATAATGAGCAGGGTTCCGAGCAAATAGCTTGAGAAATCCGCTATTCCAGCATTTGTTGGTGATAAAAGGGTTAATGCACTCCATTCCATTGCTACATCATAATAAATTCGGGAAAACCCTTGTAATTAGATATTCGAACTGTCATAATGAGAGGCTTTTTTAAGCAATTTGATTCATCGCCCCCCAGCTATATTTCAGCGCACTGTTTAGAAGCGATAAGCCCTAAACCCCGGAACAACCGGAAACAAAATCGCGCTGCCGCCTGTCTGATGGTCGATGCCTTTGACCATCGCACTTCAAAAAACATGAGTGCAACGTACGGAGACATCTCTCAAAAGGAGATGTGTAATAGCATGACTTTTTCTAAAGAAAACAAACAGACTGGAACTGAATTCCAGAATTTCGCCTTAGCAGCACCGCTACTCAAAAACATTTCTGAGTTGGGCTTTACTCAGGCAACTCCTGTTCAAGCGCAGGTTATTCCTGCGGCTTTAGCAGGTGGTGACTTATTGGTTAGCAGTCAAACGGGTAGCGGTAAAACCGGCGCCTTTTTGTTGCCAATCATTCATCAGTTGATTGAAGACAATCCTAAAAACTCACCTGTACCAGGTCGCGCGCAACCAAAGGTTCTCGTACTCTGCCCTACTCGTGAGCTGGCTCAACAGGTTGCTGCTGATGCAGTGAATTTCGTGCGTGGCATGAAAGGCATTCGTATTGCTACGATCATGGGTGGCATGCCTTATGGCAAACAAATCCAAGCTCTTAAAGGCGCCTTATTGGTGGTCGCTACTCCAGGACGCTTACTAGATCTATGCGATAGCAAAGCGATTCGCTTGGATGATGTACAACAGCTGGTGATTGACGAAGCAGATCGCATGTTAGACATGGGTTTTGCTGAAGATTTGGAAGCCATTGATCAACGCTGCGCTGGTCGCAAGCAAACTTTAATGTTCTCTGCAACCTTTGCACCAAAGATTATGTCTTTAGCAAATGAGTTGACCACAGATGCGAAGCGTATTGAACTAGCTCATGCCGGTGAAAAGCACGCCAACATTGAGCAGAAGTTGCACTGGGCTGACAGCATGTCACACAAACATAAGCTTCTTGAGCACATCTTGGCTGATGCCTCTTTAGATCAAGCAGTGGTGTTTGCAAGTACACAGGTAGAAAGTGAAAAGATTGCTGATACATTGCGCTCTAATGGCTATGAGGCAACAGCACTTCATGGCGCAATGCCCCAAGCAGTTCGCATGCGTCGCCTAGAGTCCTTGCGTAAAGGCCACACCAAGATTTTGGTCGCAACCGATGTTGCCGCTCGAGGTATTGATGTGCCACGCATTAGCCACGTGATTAACTTTGGCCTACCCATGAAACCGGAAGACTATACGCACCGTATTGGCCGTACGGGTCGCGCCGGCCGCAATGGGGTCGCCATTACCTTGGTTGAACATCGTGATCGCGCAAAGATTCGCAACATTGAACGCTTCACTCAGCAAGATATCGTTGCTTCCGTAATCGCAGGCCTTGAGCCACAAGCCAAACCGAGTTTTGGCGGTGGTAATCGCTCTGGCGGCGGCCGTTCCGGCAACAGATCCGGTGGCGGTTTTGGTGGGAATCGCTCTGGTGGTGGTGGCGGTAGCGGTGGTGGTCGTTATGGCTCTGGCGCACGCTCTGAATCTCGTTTTGGCGGCAATAAAGAGGGTGGAAATCGCTTTGGCGACTCTCGTCCTAGCCGCTCAGCTGATTCACGTCCTGCACGCTCCGCAGACTCTCGTCCAAGCCGTCCAGCAGGTCCTCGCTTTGCAAAACCAAAGTCGGGCAGCCAACGTCGCAACTTTAGCGGCAGCTAAATATGCCCCACCGCAATCGTCTCCGTTCTGCATGGAATCGAGTCGATTCCGGTGAAATTCATCGGGCGCCCCTTCAGTGGCAACCATGGTTAAGCGACACTGGGTCACTTACGCACAAGATTGAGAAAGCGATTGGTAAAAAATTAACCGTTAAGGTTTTACGGGATCGCCCTCAATCTTTGCATGATGATGAACTCCTCTCATTTCGAAAGAGAATTAAACACTGCCGAGTACGAGAGGTACTACTCTGCGCTAATGAAACACCACTCGTCATCGCCCGCAGCATCATTCCCACATTGAGCTCAAGCGGCAGCAATCATTCGATCCTGCGCTTAGGCACAAGACCTTTAGGCGCAGTTCTATTTAGCAAAACTCGAATGCATTCCAAGGCTAGACCTCGGCGTGATATTGCTCGTATTGATAAAAGCGCACCACTGTGGAAAGGTTTTTATAAGGCAGGCATTACATTGCCTTCACCTCTTTGGGCGCGTCGTACCTTATACCGCTTAAAGGGTCACCCCATCCTAGTCAACGAAGTTTTTTTACCCGCCCTACTCCAATACCCAGCAACTTAATTTCGTTAATTAAGGGTGTGAATGACTGAGGGATAAAGAGGCAAGACTTTTAGATTGAGAGCCAAGCTAATGCAGCTTTGATCATAGCCTCATCACCTGGATCAGTCGCAAAGACCTCACCAAAACCGATCGCTTCCGCTGCGTCGGCAATGTTGTAATGTGGACATATCGCAGTTGCATGGCTCAGAGTTTGTGAAAACTGATCTTTTGCAACACTTCCTAGATATCGCACCGCCTCTGAAGAGGTCAATATCCACAGCGATGTTGAAATATCTAGCTCTCGAATAGACTGCCAAGCAGGATTATCAAGATCTAAAGGAATGCGGGAATAGGTAGAAATGGCTTCTACTATTGCTCCGGCTTTTTTCAGGGTGTCGGCGAGCCACTCACGGCCACCATCACCTTTAAAGATCACAATTTTCTTGGTAGCCCAATCCCAACCTAGCATTTGCAATTCTTGCCACAAACCTTCCGAGTCCCACTGTCCGCTTTCTTGCGGCATGAACACCGGGATCGGAGCATCTTCTAGACCGATCCCATGATTGGTTAATGCCAAACGACTACTGCCACCCATCACACCAATGGGGATGATCTTCTTAGAAAAATCTTGCCAGTTACGCTCAAGCAAGCGCATCACACTTTCAATCGCATTTGGACTAACAAAGATGGCCAAATCCGCATCCTTTAAAGCGCTAGCAATATGGTCCGCCAATTGCTCATTATCTTTTGGAACAATCGTCAATAAAGGCAAAGAAATAATATTGACCGATGATGATTTGATACCGCTTTGTTCAATCGCTTTATGCAGCAATTCCACTTGCTGTCGCGCTTGACCACTCGGTCTAGTAATCACGATGGTTTTAGTGCTCATGATGACTTAAATAATGGATGCGCAAAAAGATTAAAGATGCTTACTTTGCAATCTTAGGAATCAGATTTTCAGCGCCCTGCGTAATCAGATCTTGAGCCACTGTCATACCAAGAGCTTCGGCTTCTGCAACCGAATTTACTTTTGCATTGCCAGTAGCCAAGCAAAAAGCCTTGCCATCGGTGCTCGCTACAAAAGAACGAATATCCATCTGTTGGTCTTTCCACTGCGCATAAGCTGCCAAAGGCACTTCACAGGACCCGCCTAACTGACGAGACACCATACGCTCAGCAGATACTGCATAAAGAGTTGGAAGATCATTTAATGGTGCCAACCATTGTTTGATATTTGGATGCTTGCTTAATGTTTCGATACCTAAGGCGCCCTGGCCGGCTGCGGGAGTGTAAGGATCGTATGGCAAGTAATTGCGAATCCGATTCTCCAATCCCAATCGCTTTAAACCAGCCGCCGCCAAAATAATGGCCTGATACTCACCGCGATCCAACTTACCCATCCGAGTATCTAAGTTACCGCGCAAGGGAACGATTTCTAAATGCGGAAATTTTGCTCGCAATACAGACTCGCGGCGCAAGCTTGAAGTACCCACAATTGCACCTTTTGGAAGATCATCTAAGCTAGCGTAGTCATTGGATACAAAAGCATCTCTGGCATCCTCTCTTGACATCACACATGCCAGCTCAAACCCCTCAGGCATGACCATAGGGACATCTTTAAGTGAGTGCACTGCGAGGTCAGCTCGACCATCTTCTAGCGCGGTTTCTAATTCTTTTACAAAAAGACCTTTACCCCCCACTTTGGAAAGGGCTCGATCCAAAATTTGGTCGCCACGGGTTGTCATTCCCAAAATCTGAACATCGCATGCTGGATAGAGCTTTTTTAGGCAATCACGCACGTGCTGGGCCTGCCACATGGCTAATCGGCTCTCACGGGAGGCAATGACTAGCCGCTCAGGGGCTAACTGGCCAGCTACTGGGGATGAAGAATTCAGGGAATCAGACATAACATTTAAAATAATCAAAGACCTACACCAATATACTGTGTTTATGAGCTCATCCAAAAATTCCTTAGCCAATAAAGCCCAAGCCTGGTCGGCCCGTTTTGCCGAACCGGTTGACGAACTCGTTCAGCGTTATACAGCCTCGATCGGCTTTGATCAACGTTTTGCGCTTGTCGATATTGCGGGATCCTTAGCTCACGCCCAGATGTTAGCCACTCAAAAAATCATCAGCGCCCAAGACCTCGCTGATATTGAGCGCGGCATGGCTCAAATTAAGAGCGAAATCGAAACTGGCGAATTTAACTGGCAACTTGCCCTCGAGGATGTCCACCTCAATATAGAAGCCCGTCTTACAGAATTAGTTGGTGATGCTGGCAAACGTTTGCACACTGGTCGTTCACGTAACGACCAAGTGGCTACCGATTTGCGCCTGTGGTTAAGAGCTAGCGTCGATGAGATTGCCGCTAGCCTGAAAGCACTGCGCACAGCATTATTAGATTTAGCCGAAAAGCATGCTGAAACAATCATGCCCGGGCATACCCATTTACAAGTTGCTCAACCAATCACTTTTGGCCATCACTTGATGGCTTACTTTGAAATGTTCAGCCGTGATGCAAGTCGTCTTGCTGATCTGCGTGCGCGCTTTAATCGCTTGCCTCTAGGCGCTGCTGCGCTGGCGGGGACCACCTACCCAATCGATCGCGAGCAAGTGGCCAAGACACTTGGCTTTGATGGCATCTGCAACAATTCTTTGGATGCTGTGTCTGACCGTGATTTTGCGATTGAATTCTGTGCCTTTGCATCTATTTTGATGATGCATGTTTCACGTCTTTCTGAAGAGCTGATCCTCTGGTTAAGTCCTCGCTTTGGCTTTATTGATTTACCAGATCGCTTCTGCACTGGCAGCTCAATCATGCCCCAAAAGAAGAATCCCGATGTTCCTGAATTGGCTCGCGGCAAGACTGGGCGTGTTTATGGTGATCTGATTTCTTTGTTGACACTTATGAAGGGTCAACCACTTGCATATAACAAAGATAACCAAGAAGACAAAGAACCTTTATTCGATGCTGTTGATACCGTGCAAGACACTTTGCGCATCTTCGCTGATATGGTGCCGCACATTGAGGTCAAAGCAGAAGTGATGAAGGCAGCTGCAGAAGAAGGTTTTGCTACAGCAACAGACTTAGCTGACTATCTGGTAAAAAAAGGTCTGGCTTTCCGAGATGCGCATGAGGCGGTAGCCCATGCAGTTAAAGCCTGCGTTGGCAGAAACTGCATGTTGACCGACTTAAGTCTGTCAGAGTTACGCTTTGCATGCGGCTTAGATAGTCGCCCTGAACTTATTGGTGATGACGTATTTAAATTACTCACGGTAGAAGGTTCTGTGCAATCCCGCCAGCATGCTGGTGGCACAGCCCCAGCCCAAGTACTCGCTGCTATCAAACGGGGTCGTGCAGACCTCTAATCAGCATGGGGTTTTGGAACAAAGTCTCCAAGGGCATTGACGCGATCAATCAGTTGCTTGGCAGCGCAGCCAGCATCATGATTTTGCTATCTTGCGTTGTTTCCGCTGCGAATGCCTTACTACGTTATGGATTAGACATTAGCAATAACTGGCCGCTGGAATTGCAGTGGTATTTATTTAGCGCAGCTGTCATGCTCGGCGCCTCTTACACGCTCAAACGAAATGAGCACGTACGAGTTGACCTGATCTACTCGCAACTCTCTGATCGTGGTCGTATTTGGCTAGACTTATTTGGCTTTATTTGCTTCTTGATGCCTGCTTGCCTACTCTTTACCTGGCTCTCATGGACCAGCCTGTTTTACCCCTCTTGGCTCATCTCTGAAGGCTCCCTGAATTCAGGGGGTCTGGCTCGCTATCCCATTAAGTTCATCGTGCCATTTGGTTTCTTCATGCTGAGCCTGCAAGGCTTATCTGAAATCATCAAACGGATTGGCGCACTCAAAGGTGAATACACCTTGTCCGCTGAAGATCTTCATTACGAAAAGCCCATGCAATGATTCCATTAGAGTGGATGCCCCCTCTCATGTTCGGCGGCTTGATCATCTTTATGCTGATCGGCTTTCCGGTTGCATTTTCTTTAATGGCCGCAGGATTATTTTTTTCTGTGATCGCCATGAGCGAAGGTTTTTTTGGTATCGCATTTTTACAAGCTATTCCACAACGCATATTTGGTAGTGTGCTCGCCAATGATTTGCTGTTGGCCATTCCCTTCTTTACCTTTATGGGCGCTATTCTGGAACGCTGCGGCCTTGCAGAAGAAATGCTGGACTCGATGGGCCAGCTCTTTGGCCGAGTGCGAGGTGGTCTTGGCTACTCCGTCATTATTGTTGGCTTTATTCTTGGGGCGATTACCGGCACGGTAGCTGCCCAAGTGATTGCCATGGCGATGATCTCGCTTCCAGTAATGATGCGCTATGGCTACAACATGCGCTACGCTACAGGCGTTCTAGCAGCCTCTGGCACCATTACCCAATTAGTGCCGCCCTCACTAGTACTCATTGTCTTGGCAGATCAACTCAAAACCCAAAGCGGTAGTGCTGATGTAGGCAGTATGTATCTAGGCGCATGGGGTCCATCCATTTTGCAAATTGCTTTATTTGCGCTTTATACATTCTTCCTCTCACGTATTCGCCCTGATTATTTGCCACCAGTCCCCGAGAGCGATCTCACCCTCAAAGGCTGGGCGCTCTGGAAGAAGTGCCTCATGGGCATCATCCCATCCGCAGTTCTGATCTTCTTAGTTCTGGGCACCATCATGACCGGCATTGCCACTCCAACGGAGTCCGGTGCAATGGGTGCGATGGGTGCGCTATTGCTTGCTTGGATGCGTCGCGCCAGCATTCCAAACCTTTCAGAATTGATTAAGCAGTCTTATCAAAACACCATGCGCATCACTGCCATGGTCGTGTTCATCTTGATTGGCTCAACTTGCTTCTCGGTTGTCTTCCAAGGCGTTGATGGCGGTCACTGGGTAGAGGAACTGTTCTCGAATTTACCTGGTGGCTGGGTTGGCTTCTTAATTGTCGTTAACCTCTTTGTCTTCTTCTTGGCATTCTTCTTGGACTTCTTTGAGATTGCTTTCATTGTGGTACCGATGTTAGCGCCAGTAGCAGTTAAATTGCTCTCGCCTGTTTTGCTCGAATCCATGAATGGCAACCCCCAAGCAGCAGCAAGCGCTGCTCTGGTTTGGTTTGGCGTGATGCTTTGCGTAAACATGCAGACATCTTTCATGCATCCGCCATTTGGCTTTGCCTTGTTCTATTTGCGCGGTGTAGCGCCTAAAGAGGTAAAAAGTAGCGATATCTATTGGGGCGCTTTACCTTGGGTAGCCTTGCAACTAGTCATGGTAGTACTGGTTATGGCATTTCCAGCCATGGTGACTACCTTTCTAGATAAACCTGCGGCGGTAGTACAAAGTCAGGAATTTAATTTCACAGGATCTGACGAAAATAAACCAGAGCAACCCAATAAAGCGGATGAAGACGCTCCGGTTACTTTTCAATTGGATAAGCCTGGTAAATAAAAACCCCGCAGATGCGGGGTTTTTATTATGAGCAAGGATTCCTTTTACAGGGTGATATCAGGCTGCTGTCTCACACAGTCCACATAGTACTCACTACGTCCATCCACATCCGCTTTAACTAGCCCATGGATATCAGTCTCAAAACCTGGGAACTTTTCATTAAAGTCCCTCGCAAAATAGAGGTAGTCAACGATACGTTTATTAAAGCGCTCACCTGGAATAAGCAATGGAATGCCTGGAGGATAAGGCGTAACCAACATCGCTGTCACACGACCATCCAATTGATCCAATGGAACGCGATCCACTTCTCTATGCGCCATCTTCGCCCATGCTTCTGAAGGCATCATGGCAGGTTCCATATCCGATGTGTACATCTCAGTAGTCATACGAGCCACATTACGGCTCTTATAGAACTCATGGATTTGCTGGCAAATGTCTTTCAAACCAACACGCTCATAACGTGGGTGTTTCGCCACAAACTCAGGTAACACTTTCCAGAGCGGTGCATTTTTATCAAAGTGATCTTTAAATTGTTGTAGCTCGGTTACTAGAGTATTCCAACGGCCTTTGGTAATGCCGATAGTGAACATGATGAAGAAAGAATACAAACCGCACTTCTCCACGATCACACCATGTTCGGCGAGATACTTTGTCACGATACTCGCAGGTATTCCCATTGAGCCAAAGTTGCCTTCGATATCGAGACCAGGAGTGACGACTGTGGCCTTAATTGGGTCAAGCATATTGAAGCCTTTGGCAAGTTTGCCAAAGTCATGCCAGCTTGCATTGGGCTCCAACACCCAATCAGAACGCTCACCAATACCCTCTTCAGCCAAATGATCTGGACCCCAAACCTTAAACCACCAATCTGCGCCAAACTTATCATCCACTTCGCGCATGGCACGGCGGAAGTCCATCGCCTCAGCGATCGACTCCTCAACCAAGGTCGTGCCACCAGGTGATTCCATCATCGCTGCAGAAACGTCACAAGATGCAATGATGGCGTATTGAGGACTGGTTGAGGTATGCATCAGATAGGCTTCATTGAAGCAATCCTTATCCAGCTTGTGTTCCTCGGCATCCTGCACCAGAACTTGTGAGGCCTGAGATAAACCTGCCAAAAGCTTGTGGGTTGACTGAGTGGCAAACATCAAGCTTTTCTTGGTGCGCTTACGATCGGCTCCGATCGCATGCATATCCTTGTAGAACGGGTGGAATGCAGCATGCGGTAACCAAGCTTCGTCAAAGTGCAAGGAATCCACCTTGCCATCCAACATCTCTTTAATCATCTCAACGTTGTAAACAATACCGTCATAAGTACTTTGTGTCAGCGTCATTACACGTGGAACAACGTTCTTGTTCTTAATGAACGGGTTCGCATCAATCTTCTTCTTGATGTTGGCCCACTCAAATTCCTCTTTTGGAATTGGGCCAATAATGCCAAGGTGATTACGGGTTGGCATCAAGAAAATCGGGATCGCGCCCATCATCGTAATCGAATGAATCACAGACTTATGGCAGTTACGATCCACTAAGACTACGTCACCAGGAGCAACGGTGGAGTGCCAAACAATTTTGTTCGAAGTTGATGTTCCATTAGTCACAAAGAACAAATGGTCTGAATTAAAAATACGCGCAGCATTGCGCTCACTCTGGAGGACTGGTCCAGTATGGTCTAAGAGCTGACCTAACTCTTCAACAGCATTACATACGTCAGCGCGGAGCATATTCTCGCCGAAGAACTGATGAAACATACGGCCTACAGGACTCTTTAGAAACGCAACACCTCCCGAGTGACCTGGGCAGTGCCAAGAATATGAACCTTCAGATGCGTAATTGGTTAAGGCGCGGAAGAATGGTGGCGCTAATGAATCCAAATACACTTTGGCTTCACGAATAATGTGGCGCGCAACAAACTCGGGCGTATCTTCATTCATATGAATGAAGCCGTGCAATTCACGCAAGATATCGTTTGGCATATGGCGCGAGGTACGCGTCTCACCATACAAGAAAATAGGAATATCTTCATTACGCTTGCGCACTTCTGTAATAAATGCACGTAAATTATTCAGCGCTGGAAGATCATGATCTTCAGAATCCGATACAAACTCTTCATCATCAATCGATACAATGAATGTAGATGCGCGGGAAGCTTGTTGCGCAAATGAAGTCAAGTCACCATAGCTTGTTAAGCCAATAACTTCCATACCTTCGTTCTCAATCGCCTCGGCGAGATCGCGAATACCTGAACCCGAAATATTCTCGGAGCGAAAGTCCTCATCAATAATGATGATTGGGAAACGAAATTTCATAAAAACTCCCCTGCTGATTTGTCCGACGTGTTCGGAACCCACTTCTCAAAATTGGCTAGATCAATGACCCGTCCACCATCTGGCAAAACCGTGACTATATCGATAAATGACGCATTTTGCTGTACATCCCGAGGCAAGTAAACATGTCGGGCATAAACTTGGTTAGCAAGGCTCTCGTGATAGCCCGTAAAGGTGATTAAGAGGTGCCAATGTCCATTGAGTGCGCTGTTGCCCAAAAATTCATTGAGGGCACTAGATTCATCCAAGCTATGCATTGCAGTCCATGTCAAAGAGAAGACTGGGCTCTCTGAGCGATGAAGTGGCAGCTCAACTGATCTGCGATAACGCTCACCTTCTGCCGTCATACTCTCCGCTATCAACCATAGTCGTAGTTGTGCTTCAACAATATGCGAGCTACGATCATTAGCCACGCGGAACTTTAAGGTTTTGATGCCATCGTGATTCCCGACCACGGCGACTTTTGAAAAGCGGACACCAGCGGTTGGCCGCGTGAATCGAGCGAAAGCTAAACCGGTTGTTAAGGCGGAATAGACGATTCCAAAGAATGCTTCAAATGTAACAATGGAATTTGGCCAATGCCCTACTGGCGTCATCTGACCATAACCAATGGTTGCCATGGTTTGCACGCTAAAGAAAAATACATCAACTAGCGATCCAGGTGCCGTGTTGGTAATAGCGCCAGGTCCGCAAGCTAAATAAGCCAACGCAAATAAGAAATTGGTGCCCAAATACACACAAATCACCAGAAGCAGAAATTTGCTCCAGCTCGTACCTAACAGCCAATGGTAGAAATTGTTTTCGGGGCGCGCTACTGCTGAGCGCGTCAGCGTAGCGCGGTATTCATCGAGGTTAATCCGCTCGGGGCGGCGACCCAGGTGAAATTTTTCCACTACCGTGAATGGATTAAGTCTTAGGCAGGGTTACGCCCCGCTGACCTTGATATTTACCACCGCGATCTTTATAGGATGTGCCACAAACTTCATCACTTTCAAAGAAAAGTACTTGTGCGCAACCCTCACCCGCATAAATCTTAGCTGGCAATGGTGTGGTATTCGAAAACTCCAAAGTCACATAACCTTCCCACTCAGGCTCAAATGGAGTTACGTTCACAATAATGCCGCAACGAGCATACGTACTCTTGCCAACGCAGACAGTTAAAACACTGCGTGGAATCTTGAAATACTCAACCGTTCTCGCTAAAGCAAAAGAGTTTGGTGGAATGATGCAAACATCACCTTTGAAATCGACAAAGGATTGCTCATCAAAGTTTTTAGGATCAACAATGGTGCTGTTGATGTTGGTAAAGATCTTAAATTCGTCTGCACAACGAATGTCATAGCCATAACTTGATGTGCCATAACTTACAATTTTGTTGCCTGAGGCATCTTGGCGAATTTGCCCAGGTTCAAATGGGCTAATCATGCCTTGCTCGCCCATGCGGCGGATCCAGTGGTCAGATTTAATAGTCATGGGCGAATTGTAAAACCTTCGCCCCATACTGCACATGAAATTATGGGGTTTTTGGACTAAAAACCACCCGCTCAGGGGCGTTGTAGATCTCAAAATGTTTGCCCGAGCAACGGGACAGGATGGTTAGATTGGTCTTGCGAGCCAACTCTAGGCCCATCAGGGTGACTCCAGAGCGTGTCAACAAGAATGGAATACCCATTTGGGCGCCCTTGATCACCATCTCCGAGGTGAGGCGGCCAGTAGTGAAGAAGACCAAATCTCTGCCAGGCTTATTGGCCAGCCACATCAAGCCCGAAATGGAGTCCACAGCATTGTGACGCCCTACGTCTTCGATAAAGTGGAGCAGTCGTACGCCATGCTCACCCTCGCGCTCGAAAACAGCACAAGCATGTACCGATCCTGACTTCTTGTAGATGGTGTCATGAGTCCGAATATCCTCAACAAGGGCGATGATGGCTTCTTGGGTTAACTTCGGACCATCAGGCAAACGAATTTCAGCCATCTCCTCCATGAGACCGCCAAACATCGTTCCCTGACCACAACCAGTAGTGACAACGCGTTTGCTCGTTAGGGCATCAATATCGACCGTACTACGCCGGGTCTTCACCGCAGCTGAATCCGTTTCCCAATCCACCTGAATACTCTCAATATCGTCTGGCGATTCCACCAGGCGCTGATTGCGAAGGTAACCCAGAACCAAAGCTTCGGGAGCGCTTCCCAAAGTCATCAAGGTCACCACCTCACGCTTATCCAGATAAATCGTCAGTGGACGTTCCCCAGGAATATGAGTTAACTTGCGACGCCCTGCCTCATCCAAAACCTCGACCTCGTGCACCAAGGGCACTGAAGCACTGGACATCTGGATGGCGGGTTTTGCAGCCTCTACGGACATGAACTACCTTCTAAAGCGGGGGTGAGCCCTATTTTATCGACACTAAACGGATCTTTACTTTAACCGCAGACTAAAATCACTGCTCAAGCCATCATAATGTTGGATTAAGCCCCAATTTAACCTTTCTTCAATCATTCGCTTTACATGAGTAGCTCACAGCGCCGTCTTCTCGTTACCTCTGCCCTGCCGTATGCCAATGGCCAGATCCATATTGGCCACCTAGTGGAATACATCCAAACGGATATTTGGGTTCGCTTCCAACGCATGCGCGGCCATGAGGTCCATTACGTTGGCGCAGATGACACCCATGGCACGCCGATCATGCTGCGCGCAGAGAAAGAGGGCCTTACTCCTAAAGAATTGATCGCCAATGTTTGGAAAGAACATAAACGCGACTTCGACAATTTTCTGATTTCATTCGACAACTACTACACCACCGATAGCCCTGAGAATGAAAAACTATCACAAAGCATTTATCTCAAATTACGCGATGCAGGTTTGATTGAAAAACGCGCAATTGAACAAGCTTACGATCCCGTTAAAGAAATGTTCTTGCCGGATCGCTTCATTAAGGGCGAATGTCCGAAGTGTGGCGCAAAAGATCAGTATGGCGACAATTGCGAAAAATGTGGCGCTACTTATTCCCCAACAGATCTCAAAAATCCATTTTCTGTTGTGAGCGGTGCAACCCCTATTAAGAAAATTTCTGATCACTATTTCTTTAAGTTATCTGACCCTCGATGCGAAGCGTTTTTACGCGAGTGGACGCAAGTAAAAACCCCCTTGCAATCCGAAGCCCGCAACAAGATGAAAGAATGGGTTGGAGAACCTGGCGATAGCAAATTAGGCGACTGGGATATTTCTCGCGATGCCCCCTATTTCGGTTTTGAAATCCCCGACGCCCCAGGCAAGTATTTCTATGTCTGGTTAGACGCCCCGATCGGCTACTACGCCAGCTTCCTCAATTACTGCCAGGCTAAGGGCCTAAATTTTGATGAGTGGGTCAAACCTGACACCACTACAGAGCAATACCACTTCATTGGTAAAGATATTCTGTATTTCCACACCTTATTTTGGCCGGCCACCTTGCAATTTGCAGGCTACCGCACTCCTACCAATGTGTTCGCTCATGGATTCTTAACCGTTGATGGTGAGAAGATGAGTAAATCACGCGGAACGTTAATTTCTGCAAACAGTGTGATTGAATGTGGATTTAATCCTGAGTGGTTCCGCTATTACTTCGCCACCAAGCTCAACGATAGTATGGAAGATTTAGATTTAAATCTTCAAGACTTTGTTGCACGAGTGAACAGCGACTTATTAGGCAAATACATCAATATCGCAAGTCGTAGTGCTGGGTTCTTGGTGAAGCGTTTTGATGGCATTGTTTCTGATGATGCTATGAGTCATCCATTACTAAAAGAGATTGCGAGCGCAAGTGAAAAAATTGCCGCGCTTTACGAGGCAAGAGAATTTGCGAAGGCTTTACGCTCCATCATGGAGCTTGCTGACAAGGTCAATGGCTTTGTAGACGAAAACAAACCTTGGGAAATTGCCAAGGATCCCGCACGTGAAGCCGACTTGCAAAAAGTCTGCAGCGTGACGTTAGAAGCATTCAGAATGCTCAGCCTTTATTTGAAGCCAATCATCCCGAATGTGGCTACTGGAGTTGAAGAATTTTTGTCATTACCACCCCAATCTTGGTCTGATATCAACAAGCCCCTCTCAAGTAAAAACCCAATCAAGCCCTATAAGCACCTCATGACCCGCGTGGAAGCCCCGCAAATCGAGGCTTTACTGGCTGCAAACTTGTAAAAATCAGCCCAAAAAGCACCTATAATGGTGCTCGTAGGGCGTAAGCCCCATTCATCTTTAACTTTGTAAGTTATTGAATTTATTGAGTATTTTAGGAAACATCATGGCAAGATACCAATCTGAATTCACCCAGTTCTTAAATGAACTGAAAACCCAGAAACCTCATCTGGAGGCTGACCAACAAGCTGGTCGCGCCCTGCTATGGGACAAAGAGCCTCTGAGCGTCGAAGATCAGCGTCGCGCCAAAGCAGCCAAACTCAAACAACGCGCCTACGTTTACTCGAATGACTGAGCCTAATTCTCAGCCAATTCCAGATTTACTTGATAGCACCCTATCGGTTACCGATGGCATGTCGGAGGCGTTCGCCAAGCTTTATGGCGAGCCACTATTTAAGCTTCCAAACGATTTATATATCCCACCTGATGCATTAGAAGTTTTTCTAGAGGCTTTTGAGGGCCCACTAGATCTTTTGCTGTATTTGATTCGCAAACAAAACTTTAATGTGCTCGATATTCCTATGGCGCAGGTCACCCAACAGTACCTGAGCTACATCGATCAAATTCGTCATCACAACCTTGAGCTTGCCGCAGAATACTTACTCATGGCTGCCATGTTGATTGAAATTAAATCACGCATGCTGTTGCCAATGAAGAAGGCTGATAGTGAAGAGGAGGTGGAGGATCCACGCGCAGAATTAGTCCGTCGCCTATTGGAATACGAGCGCATGAAGTTGGCAGCCCAAGAGCTTGACCAAATTCCACAGCACGGACGTGACTTCCAAGTGGCACATGGCTTTGTAGACACCACTGTTGCAATCACTTGGCCTGAAGTTAATTTAGAAGATCTACAAATGGCATGGCGCGATGTACTGCACCGCGCCAAACTAACTCAGCACCACACCATCACTCGTGAAGAGCTTTCTGTTCGCGACTTTATGACTCGCATTTTGCGTCGCTTACAAAGCACCCGCTTTATCGAATTTGGTGAACTGTTTGAAGATGCCATTAAGTCTGGCAAGGGGATCCCTGTTGTGATCGTCAACTTCATCGCCATGCTTGAGCTTTCCCGCGAATCTCTGGTGGAGATTACCCAAGCTGAGCCTTATGCTCCAATTTACGTTCGATTGGCCTATACTCCCGTTGCATGAAAATCATTAGCGACATTCAAGAGCTGCGCGATCATTTGCGCGGACAAAATCGCGCTTCATTTGTGCCAACCATGGGCAACCTCCATGAAGGCCATCTATCACTGATGCGATTAGCAAGACAGCATGGTGATCCAGTAGTAGCGAGTATCTTTGTGAACCGCCTACAGTTTGGTCCAAACGAAGATTTTGATAGCTACCCACGCACTATGCAGGCGGATATCGAGAAGCTTGAAAAAGAAGGTGTCTACATCTTGTTCGCACCTACCGAGCGTGACCTCTATCCGCAACCACAAGAGTATCGAGTAGATCCACCCCAGCAACTCGGGGACATCCTTGAAGGTGAATTCCGCCCAGGATTTTTTAAGGGCGTGTGCACCGTTGTCTTAAAACTCTTCTCATGCGTACAACCTAAGGTGGCTGTGTTTGGTAAGAAAGATTATCAGCAGTTGATGATCATCCGCCAAATGACCAAACAGTTTGCTTTGCCAGTAGAGATTGTTCCTGGTGAAACCATTCGTGCAGATGATGGCTTAGCACTCTCCTCCCGCAATGGATACCTATCCGTCGAAGAACGTGCTGAAGCCCCTGAGCTTCAAAAGGCATTGAAGGAAGTACGTGAACAAGTATTGCAATTAAGCTCACGAAACGCTGATGCGATTACACAAATTGAAAAAGCGGCGATTGCTAATTTAGCAAGCCGTGGCTGGAAGCCGGACTACATTGCGATTCGCCAACAGAGCAATCTTGCCCCCGCTTCAAATGAAAACTTACAGGCAGGCGAGCCTCTAGTCATTTTGACTGCCGCCAAACTGGGTAAGACACGCTTGATTGATAACCTAGAGATTTAATCCCTAGGATCTGCTTACAGGGCGAAGAACTGCCCTACCTGTAGGTTTAATTCTTTAGCCAATTCAGCGCCATTTACTTTACCTGCAGCACCCTTGGCTTTAAGCACTTCAATCTGTCCACCATGGCATGTTACAAAGAATGAATCCAGAGTGATTTGAGTTACTTCACCCGGCTTGCCTTTGACTGCACCAAAAGTTGCGGCGACATGTTTGTGGCAATCGTAGATTTGCACTTTTTGTTCGCCAAACTTGGTCCATGCGCCTGGCGCTGGATTGCAAGCACGAATCAAATTATAGATTTGGGAGATATGACTTGCCCAATGAATCTGCGCAGCATTAGCATCAAACCAACCTTCGTAATTAGCCTTTGACTCATCTTGCACGATTTCTTGATGCTTACCAGCCACCACCAAGTCCGCAGCCTCGAGTAATGCTTTGATACCAATCGGAAATAAATGATCAAAGTAGATTTTTCCAAGAGTGTCATCAGGTCCAATGATCACTTCTTTTTGCAAAATCACTTCGCCCTCATCCAAACCATCGGATGGACGGAAAATAGTCAGACCTGTCTTTTCTTCGCCCAATGCAATTGCCCAGTTAATGGCGCTAGGGCCACGATATTTTGGCAATAGGGATGGGTGATATTGAATCGTGCCGTGCTTTGGAATTTTGCAAAGCTCTTGTGGGACAAATTGCAACACATAAGCCATGACGCAAATATCCGCTTGGCTATCAATCATTGCCTGAGCAGCCTCAGGGCTTTTGAGTGAGGCAAACTGCAAGGGGGTCAAACCCCTTGCAATAGCAGCCTCTTTTAAGACTTCTGGCTTACTTGACTTGGGATTATCGGGTGGACAGAAAACGGCAACGATTTCATCGCCGCGATCCAAAAAGGCTTCTAAAGCCGCCTTACCAAAATCCGCACTCCCAATCAAAGCAATCCGCATCTTAGATCACCTTATCGTGACGAAGAGCAATCAAATCGTCTGTAGTGTATCCAAGCTCAGTCAAAATTTCGTCGGTGTGCTCACCAAGCAATGGTGAACGTGTCACCTCTGTTGGGCTATCAGACATTTTGATTGGATTGCCTACTGTCAAATACTTACCGCGAATCGGATGATCAACTTCTACTACCGTTCCAGTAGCACGTAAAGCTGGCTCTTCCGCGATTTCTTTCATTGACAAAATTGGGCCGCATGGAATGTCGTACTTGTTCAAGATATCCATGACTTCAAACTTCGTCATGGTCATAGTCCACTTCTCGATCTCCGCGAAGATTTCCATTAAGTGTGGCAAGCGAGCCATTGGCGATGCAAAACGTACATCAGTAATCCAATCTTCACGACCAATCACTTTGCAAACCGCTTCCCATACTGGGGCTTGAACAATCACATACATATAGGCATTAGGATCTTTTTCCCAACCCTTACATTTCACAATCCAACCAGGCTGACCGCCACCAGAAGCATTGCCGGCGCGGGGTACAGAGTCGCCAAACTCGCCGTTAGGGAACTGTGGGTACTCTTGCATCAAGCCATTGCGCTCCAAGCGCTGCTGGTCACGCAACTTCACACGGCATAAGTTCAATACCGCATCTTGCATTGCCGCCAACACCTTCTGACCGCGGCCAGAATGGGTACGTTGATACAAAGCAGTCACGATACCTAATGCCAAATGCAAACCAGTACCGCTGTCGCCAATTTGTGCACCAGTCACCATAGGAGGGCCATCATCAAAACCGGTTGTGGATGCAGAACCACCTGCGCACTGCGCAACGTTCTCATACACTTTGCAATCTTCGTATGGGCCAGGGCCAAAACCTTTTACTGAAGCCATGATCATCATTGGATTGAGTTCTTGAATACGCTCCCAAGAAAACCCCATACGATCGAGCGCGCCTGGTGCGAAGTTCTCGACCAGTACATCGCACTCTTTAATCAAGCGCTCAAGAATTTCTTTACCTTTTTGGGTTTTAGTATTGACAGTGATCGAACGCTTGTTGTGGTTCAACATCGTGAAATACAAGCTATCGGCATCAGGAATATCGCGTAATTGACCGCGAGTTGCATCCCCTTCGCCAGACTTTTCTACTTTAATTACGTCCGCACCAAACCAAGCCAACAACTGCGTACAAGTTGGCCCTGATTGAACGTGCGTAAAGTCGAGGATTTTGACCCCTTCTAGTGCTTTTGCCATGGTTTAAGTCCTAATAAGAATGAAAATTTTGAATTAGGGCAATTTTACCAGCGGGGGCTGAAGGGAAACGGTGAGTGCCTATTTTTTAAGCACACCCTGCGGACAAAGCCTGCGTGGACTGCATGCGACTAAGCTGATGGATTTTCTAGGTCTGCAATGCGCTTTTTAAGGGCTCTTTCCTCGGCAAACCGAGCAGTCTCATCCCGAATGATTGCGACCACACCATTTGCTTGATGATGTTCGTCAAATAGCATGCCAACGGTAAAAGCGATCGAAAGAGTGCTGCCATTCTTATGCTTAGCAGGCACCTTTAGGAGCGAAGTGCCATAGCGAGTTGTGCCCGTCTCCATAGACTTGCTGTACCCATCGCTATGCCGTTGACGCTGGCGCTCTGGAACAATTAAATCCAAAGACTGCCCTAATGCTTCTTCCTCGGTATAGCCAAAGATTCGAGTTGCGGATGGATTCCACAAGATAATTTTTTCATTAGCATCTGACACGATAATCGCATCGCCAACACACTCCACCAACTGGTGTAAATCAACACTGGTTTTCATATGCTCAGTCTAAAACGATTTCAAAATATCTGCTGAAGTAATTGATGTATTTGATGCAATAAAAAAGGCGCCCACTTGGAGCGCCTTGAGATACATCAATTACTGATAGTTCTTATTAAACTGCTTTCGCTGCATGCAATTTAGCGATGTCATCAGCGCTGTAGCCGAGGTCAGACAACACTTCATCAGTGTGCTCACCCAATACAGGAGATGGCTTCACTTCGATTTCCAAATCAGAGAACTTGATTGGGCTACCGATAGTCAAATACTTACCACGTACTTTGTGGTCAACTTCAACGATCGAACCGCTCTTACGCAAGTCTGGTGATGCAGCCAATTCTTTCATAGAGAGAACTGGGGCACATGGAATATCGAACTTACGGAGAATGTCCACAGCTTCGTATTTAGTCTTGTCTTTGAGCCAATCTTCAATGGTTGCGAAGATGTCAAAAATCTTATCTTGACGAGCTTCAGCAGTCATGTACGCAGGATCAGTTGCCCACTCTGGTTTGCCCAAAGCCTTAGTAATTGGCTCCCAAGCGTGACCTTGAATAGTGAAGTAGATGTATGCGTTTGGATCAGTTTCCCAGCCCTTACACTTCAACACCCAACCTGGCTGACCGCCACCACCAGCGTTACCGCCACGTGGAACTACATCAGAGAATGAACCGTGTGGGTACTGTGGGTACTCTTCCAAGTAGCCAACCTTGTCCAAACGTTGTTGGTCGCGTAATTTTACGCGGCACAAGTTCAATACAGCGTCTTGCATTGAGCAAGATACTTTCTGACCACGGCCAGTTTTTTCACGTTGCATCAATGCAGTCAAAATACCGATTGCCAAGTGCATACCAGTATTAGAGTCACCCAAAGCAGCTGCAGAAACAGTAGGAGGACCATCCCAGAAACCGGTTGTAGAAGCGGCACCACCAGCACACTGAGCAACGTTTTCATACACTTTTAAATCTTCATATGAGTGGCCATCGCTAAAGCCTTTTACAGAAGCCATGATCATCTTTGGATTCAATTCTTGAATACGCTTCCAAGAGAAACCCATACGATCCAACGCGCCAGGACCAAAGTTCTCAACCATGACGTCTGAAGTCTTGATCATCTTCTCCAAAACTTCTTTGCCTTCTGGAGTCTTAGTATCAAGAGTCAATGAACGCTTGTTACCGTTGAGCATTGTGAAATACAAAGCATCTGCGCCTGGAATATCGCGCAATTGGCTACGTGTAACGTCACCAGCACCTGGACGCTCTACTTTGATTACGTCTGCGCCGTACCATGCCAACAACTGTGTACATGCAGGACCTGCTTGTACGTGTGTGAAGTCAATAATGCGAATACCGTCTAATGGTTTAGTCATGCTTATTTCTCCTTGAGTCTTTCTTGTTTGCTTCTAAATTAATTAAATTACTTCTTAGCAGCTGCTGTAGATGGGTTTAAGTTTGTTAAACGTCCACTTTCAGTACCTGCAGTCTCATCAATAACAGCATTGATGAGGGCTGGTTTACCGGCAGCAATTGCTTCTGTTAATGCTGCTTCTAATTCTGCTGGGGTTGTTACATAGTAGCCAACACCACCAAATGCTTCGATCATCTTGTCGTAACGCGCGTCTTTAACAAACACGGTTGGCGCAACATCCGCACCACCAGTTGGGTTTTGATCAGTACCGCGATACACACCATTGTTGTTGAACACGACGGTTGTGATTGGAAGCTTGTAACGGCAAACGGTTTCTAATTCCATACCGCTAAAACCGAAAGCACTGTCGCCCTCAACTGCCACTGTTGGCAAGCCGCTAGTAACAGCTGCGCCAATTGCGTAGCCCATACCGATACCCATAATGCCCCAAGTACCAGAGTCAAAACGCTTACGTGGCTTGTACATATCAACGATTGCACGGCAGTAATCCAATGTGTTTGCGCCCTCGTTAACCAAGTTCACATCTGGGTTCTTCTTGATTACATCACGAATCACGCGCAATGCGCCATGGAAGTTCATTGGGTTTGCTTCTTTAGCCAATGTCTCAGCCATCTTCGCTGTGTTCTTCTCTTTCTTCTCGGTAATCGCAGCAATCCACTCAGCGCTTGGCTTCGGAACAGCAGAAATGCCCTTCAAGAGTTCACCAACGCATGAACCAATGTCACCAATCAATGGTGCAGCGATCTGTACGTTGCTATCGACTTCGTTTGCTTGAATATCGATTTGGATAAATTTCTTAGGATCTTTGCCCCATGTCTTGCCCTTACCGTGAGCAAGCAACCAGTTCAAACGCGCACCAACCAACATCACCGCATCAGCTTCAGCCAATACAAATGAACGTGCTGCAGAAGCAGATTGTGGATGGTTATCTGGCAATAAACCTTTTGCCATAGACATTGGCAAGTAAGGAATGCCGGATTTTTCGATCAAATCACGAATCTCTTTATCAGCCTGTGCATAAGCAGCACCTTTACCCAAGAGGATCAATGGACGCTTAGCGCCTTTGAGTACATCTAATGCACGAGCAACCGCATCAGCAGCTGGGATCTGACGTGGAACTGGATCGATTACCTTGAAGATAGACTTCTTAGCTTCTTCAACAGGCATAGTTTGAGACAACAACTGCGCTGGCAAGTCTAAATAGACACCGCCTGGACGGCCAGATACAGCGGCACGAATCGCACGAGCAAAACCAATGCCGATATCTTCAATGTGATTAATACGATAAGCCGCTTTACAGTATGGCTTAGCTGCATTGAGCTGATCCATCTCTTCGTAGTCACCCTGCTGCAAGTCAACGATTTCACGTTCGCTTGAACCAGAAATCAAAATCATTGGGAAGCAGTTCACAGTAGCGTTAGCCAATGCAGTCAAACCATTCAAGAAACCTGGCGCAGAAACAGTCATGCAAATACCAGGCTTTTGTGTCATGTAACCAGCAATCGCCGCAGCATTACCTGCGTGTTGCTCATGACGGAAACCAATGAAGCGCAAACCTTCCGCCTGAGCCAAACGGCAAAGGTCAGTAATTGGAATACCAACAAGACCAAAAATAGTGTTGAGGTCGTTTGCTTTCAACGCATCGATAACGAGGTGAAAGCCATCTGTTAACTGGGTGTTTTGATTATCTGTTGTCATAGTTATGTATGTGAATTGCAGGTGTAGCCCCAATGTTCATTAAGGCAATTTAGCTTGCGCTACGGTCTCCAATAAAGTTATGAATCGCACTACGGGTTTTGAGACCCGCTTAGGCTGATGTGAATATTAGGCTTGGGGGTGGGGATCATCATTGACTTCGGTCAATTTCCCTCAATTCCTTGATCCCAAAGGGGGTTACCCTCTTAGAAAAGGCTTAAATAAAGAGCTCTTTATGCTTGGTTTTAAGGCGACTTAGAGTCTCTGGAGAGAGATTTAAATAAGCGGCGAGCTCTTTCTTGGGGAGGAGCTCAAAGAGGTCTTCGTACTTGCGGAGAAAACGCTCTACCCGACCTGGGGCATCAAGCATGTGTAAGGTAATTGTGTGAGCCATGATCTCGCTCATCAGGCGCATTACCTCAAACTCGAAGCTTTCTTTGAGTGGCTTGTGCTCTTCTAGAAACTCCGCCCACTTTTTAAGGGGCATGCGGGCCACGCGAGCTTTAGTGACACTGGCAATACTGTAAGGGGCCGCAGTCTTTAGACGCCATGCGGCGTAACTGGTCTCAATATCTTTTTCAATGGAAAAACGCAAAATCATCTCTTTAGCGTCTGCGCTTGAAACGATGCGCTTCAAGATTCCGTCCAGCACGAAGTACTGCTCCATCTGATGATCACCCTGATGCAGCAAAATCTCAGACTTTTTGAGATCTGAAATCTCTAAATGACGCTCCAAATCCGCCATTGCAGCTGAATCCAAGCTATTTAGTACACAGTTTTGGCTCAACTGAAGGCGAATCAGGTTTTTTTCGGGGTGCTTATCTAATGCGGTCATGAATCTTTTTGTCCTAAGGCTCTATTGTAGGCTTATTGACCTTCGTCAAGTCTTTTGGGTTTTGCTGCGTTGCAATATTAATTACTTGATTTCAAGGGTGGAGAACCCTTCATTCGGCTTTGGAACATTGATATGTCCATAGGGGCAATGGCGACAAGCATTGCCACAACATTTGCCCTGCTTTAGAAGAGCATTGCTTGTTAGGACTTGGTATCCGGATGTGGGATCAATATAAGTGTCCATGCCCAGTGCGCATGCTTGCTCATGAAGTTGCTTGATATTTTGCATATTGATAGAAATGAAAGCGCCCTAGGTCGCCTTCATTAAAAGTCGCCAAAAATTAACTAAGCTCTGATTTATTTAAAGGTGTACTTTGCCGTCACAAAATATGTTGTTGGTGTACTTGGATAGTAGTAGTAGCCACTGCTTGAAGAATACCCGCCCGAAGTAGCGTACGTACTGCCCCCAATATTCTTAACCGTAAATCTCATATCCCAAGAGTCTATGTTGTAGTTGATATAGGCATCAGCAGCAACATAAGACGGCATTTTTGCTAGGGAGTTAATAACCGTTGGCGAAGCATCATAATTTTGGCCGCCTACATAGTTAACAACTAAGCCAGTATTCCACTGACTGTTTAGCATATATTGGGCTCTGGCATTGAGCAACAAGTCTGGCGATAGACCAACTCCAGCACCTGAATATGGTCCGGCCGCAAAAAGAGATTTTTGCAACTTACCTCCTCCAGCCAAGGTGAGATTTTTCATAACACTTGAGGATGCATCAAACACGAAACCCGTGCGATTAATATTGCCCGTCGAATTTAAATTCACACTAGTTTCTGGGTCGAATCGAATCTCATTTTGAGTAATTGACTGAAATACGGAAGCTGAAATGTGGGTCTTGTTTATATTCCAATCCCCACCCGCTGAATAGGTTTGTGTAATTTGCGGCCTTAAGATGCCATTAAATACTGGCGCCCATGTATTTGGATCAAACCCCCAGAACTCATCAGTATTTGGAAATCGATAAGACTGATCCCATTTAATAAATACCTTCTGACCTGGCTGATAGTTATAGTTCGCAGCAAGATCTCCTGCATTTGCAGAATATTTTTGACTTGCACTGACTGTAGATCCAGTTGAGTAGTCATTTGTCGAAGCATTTTGAGCTTGATGCCTAAATCCACCGCTCGCCTCTAAGCCCTCAAGAAGCCTCAAAGGTATTCGTGCAATTAAATACACCGACTGATTTAAAACACTGACATTCTGTTGAAGGCTAGTATTGTTAAAAGTACTACCCGAAGAGGAGCTTTGCGATGCTTGATTAAAGTCGTATCCAATAACTGTAGTTCCCCAAGCGCCGAAGTTAGCTTTTATCTTTGGATTAATTGCTAATTGCCAATTGGGATAAAGGCCATAGTAACCCGAACCATATGGGTAATTTTGATTCATATTCTTATTTGAATATGTGCCATCAATATCAAAAGTTACTTGATCGCTAATTGCCTTTATAAAACCAGCCCTAATTCCAGAGTTATCGGTGACAGTTGTAGAACCAATGAATCTTGCTCGCGCAGACTGCGGGTTTCCTGACCCCGCCTGACCAAGCAGTGCGCCTGAAGTTTGCGCATTAGAGTGGTTCAAAAAGATATCCGCGTACACATTGTCCTCACCACCCAAGGCTTGAGTGAGCTTAGCATCAAAAGAATATGCATTCGCAGCAGAATTTTGACGCCAACCATCCGTATTGGATGTATTGGCTGTCAACTGAATGGTTGTGTCGTCAAACTTATTACGCAAAATTGCATTATTAATAAGAGTGTTGTAGCTACCATATGTCACCGATGCTTGATTTAAGTTTTTCGCACCGCCATTGGTGATGATGTTAATGACGCCACCAACAGCGCCATTACCATACTGAACGCTAGCGCCACCTTGCAGAACTTCAATTCTTTCGATAGAGTCAATAGGAATTGACTCCCAATTAATAGTGCCCGAATCTATTGGGTTCAAGCGTTGACCATCAATCAATATCAACGTAGTGCTACTCGCAGTGGCCCCAAATCCACCCATATCAACTGTGGCATCTAGATTCAGTGGATTCCCGCTTGTACTCCTTACATCTAACCCCCCGATTTGGGATAAGACTTCAGGAATGTTATTTGAGGTTG
This sequence comes from Polynucleobacter sp. MWH-UH25E, assembly GCF_018687095.1. Lineage (NCBI taxonomy): Bacteria > Pseudomonadati > Pseudomonadota > Betaproteobacteria > Burkholderiales > Burkholderiaceae > Polynucleobacter > Polynucleobacter sp. MWH-UH25E. Next base: position 1,878,505 of record NZ_CP061286.1, read on the forward strand.
AATTCTCAATTTGATCTCGAGTGATGACTTTTATGTCGGCAGGAACTTCATTCAAGTTCTCTTCAAAACGAGATCCAGTTACAACAACGGTTTGTTGATTAGATTGCGCAATTAAGTTTGGTGACGCAATCGTTAATACCGCCCCAGAAAAAATGAGGTGAAGCTTCTTCTTGCTAAAAAAATGCATGGCATTCCATATTTAAATATCGATTTCGTTAACTCTCCTCGTTAACAAAATCAAAACAGAAATCAGAAATAGGCATGCGAAGAAAGGCAATAGCAGTGCTACTGCATAATCGGCACACGAAAATCCCACGTTCGTAATTTCCACCCATTGAAGCCGGTATCCGGACTAGCGAACTCAAACATTTGACCTTCCCAAGCACTTTTGCTCAGTGGTATTTACAAATGCCTTGCATCTAACTTCAGATACGTTCACTTACCGTTGCGAGGACAGTTTGGCCGCTCTCAAGATCACTCTCTCAAACTCCAAGTTCCCGTTTAACTGCCTTTAAATTAATAAGGGCGAGCACTATCATCGTCTGTAATTCTAACAAACCGGGTAAGCGCTCACTGTATATTGAGTGAATCTATGCAGCAAGAGCCTTTTTATCTGGCTTGATTAGCCACTGTCGCCCTAACTTTCGCCTGAGGCTACAATGCCCATATGAGCGAGCCAACCTCCCCACCCCCAAGTCTTGATGACTTAAGCGCGTCACTTCAGCGCTTGTCTGAGAAGATTTCTCTTGTTCAAGATGCCGTGCGTAATCTGACTCAGAGTCGTGCTCAACTTGAGGGCAAGATTGAAGATGCTCAAAAACGTGTGCAACGGATCTTGAGTCGCTTGCCTGAGCAAAACGATGGACGCCAACTGAACTTACTTGGCGAAACAATTCCAACAACCAATCCAGAGGACGACAGTGAGCCAACAACGCATTGAAGTAACTCTTGCCGGTCAGAAGATCACTTTAGCTACCAGCGCTGAACATGAACCACTGCTTCGTGCAGCCTGTGTATTAGTTGATGAACAAATTCAACTTGCAATTAGTGGTGGCAATCGTAGCATTGAGCGCGCTAGCATGATGGCCGCACTCAAAATCGCTGGCGATCTAATCAAGCTACAAAATAGTTCAACGCAACAAAGCACTTCCTCTAATGTCAGCTCTGATGAAGTTTCTCGTCTTCAAGCGGAGATTCGTGATCTTGAGGAACAAGTAGATACTTTGATGCAAACCCTTTCCCTGCCTGGTTCGCCAAGGCCAATAGTTCCTTGAACCGATGCGCAAGCATCAGGAACGATCTTTACCTTGTGGGCGTGAGCGTTTTGCGAGTTCACAGTGCCAACTCAGACTTGGTTTCTCCCTGAACTCCTTAATGCACCCGAAGCAAAGTAGCCGTTCCACCTTGAACCTTTGGGTTCAGGATAACGGCCTAGCGGCTAAGGCGGGGAATTCATGTTACTAAGCGATATCTTGATGCTGATGCTATGCGGAAGCATCTCTGGATTTTTAGCGGGACTTCTTGGCATTGGTGGCGGCATGATCTTAGTGCCGTTCATGATTCTTGTATTTAATCACCTTGGCTTTAATCAAGAAGTAATTGTGCACATGGCTATTGCTACAGGCATGGCCACCATCTTATTTACCACCTCTTCTGCTATTTGGGCCCACCACAAACACGGCTCGATTGATTGGAAGTTGGTCGCCTCACTCAGCCCTGGAATGATTTTTGGCGGACTCATTGGTGGTAGCGAATTATTTGAAGCATTGAAGACTTCTTGGCTCTCACTGTTCTTTGCCATTTTTATTGTTTACACATCGATTCAGATGTTGTTGAATAAAAAGCCTACAGCAGGCAGAGATTTACCTGGCGTAATTGGACTTTTCTCCTTTGGAACCTTCGCAGGTGCTTTGGCCAGCCTCGTTGGCGCAGGTGGCGCCTTTATTACCGTGCCATTTATGCTCTGGTGTAATGTAAAACCCCACACCGCAATGGCAACATCCTCAGGCTTGGGGCTACCAGTTTCAATGGCCGCGACTCTCGGCTATATGTATGGAAGCTGGGGTAATCCTAACCTTCCATCAGGTTCATTGGGATTTGTTTACTTACCTGCGGTAGCTTGTATTGTGATTGTGAGTATCTTTACGGCACCCTTTGGCGCCAAGATGGCCAGAAAACTTAACGTCGCTCAACTCAAGCGCGTCTTTGGCATCATGCTGTTTTTCCTTGCAGCCTTCATGTTTAATGAAAGCCGCAAGGCATTTGGCTTCTAAACAGCGATTAAATTAGCTGCTGTATTGCTGACGCAGAATATTTTTCTGCACTTTACCCATTGCGTTGCGGGGTAAGTCCGCAACAATTTCTAGACGCTTTGGAATCTTGAAATTGGCGATCTGAGTTTTCAGGGTTGCGATCATCGCTTCAGAATTTAACTTAGCGCCCTTCTTCGGAACAACGATTGCCATTACCGCCTCACCAAAATCAGGATGTGGAATACCAATTACCGCGCTCTCATCCACACCATCCATATCATCAATAAAGCCTTCGATTTCTTTTGGATACACGTTGTATCCACCAGAAATAATCAAGTCTTTACTGCGTCCAACAATGCACAGGTAATCATTTGGAGCTTTACCGCCATTGGCCTCGCCACCCCAGCGACCCACGTCACCTGTCTTGAACCAACCATCTTTGGTAAATTCTTCAGCGGTTTTTTCTGGCATGCGCCAGTAACCCTTAAATATGTTCGGGCCTTTTACTTGGATGCTACCAATTTCATTCACGCCGCATGGTTTGTTTTTATCGTCCACCACTCGCACTTTTACACCCGGCAATGGCAAACCAACTGATCCGCCTACGCGTGCACCTTTGTATGGATTCGATACCAACATCACGGTCTCGCTCATGCCATAACGTTCTAATATAGGCTGGCCAATCACCTTCTTAAAGGTATTGAACGTTTCAGTTAGCAATGGCGCTGAGCCTGAAATAAACAAACGCATATTGCGCGCTACTCTCTTGTTAAACCCTTTGTCCGCCAATAAGCGCACATAGAAAGTTGGCACACCCATCAATACCGTTGACTTAGGCATGTGATGAATTAACTGCGACACATCCAAACGTGGCAACCAAATCATCTTACTACCGTTAATCAAAGCGCCATGCGCCGCCACAAATAAGCCATGCACGTGGAAAATTGGCAAAGCGTGCAAAAGCACATCACCTTTTACCCACCCCCAATACTTTTGCAATACTTGAGCATTGCTGTACAAGTTCTTATGGGTCAGCATCGCGCCTTTGCTGCGGCCAGTAGTACCAGAGGTATATAAGATGGCAGCCAAGTCATCATCTTTTGTGACAACCGTTTGAAATGCATCACTTAACTTACCTGCTTTCTCAAGCAAGGTACCTGTTCGATTGTCATCTAAGGTTAGAACATGTTTAGTGCCCGCTTTAGATGCAACCTTTGATACCCAAGAGTAATTCTTACTACTGCAAACTACTAGCGCGGGCTCAGCGTTTTCAATAAAGTACTGCATCTCAGCCGCTTGATAGGCTGTATTGAGCGGTAAGTAGACATAACCAGCACGGATAGTAGCCAAGTACAAGAATAAAGCCTCAGGAGATTTTTCAACTTGAACCGCAACTCGAGAGCCTACTGGAAGCTTGAGGCTCTTTAATAAATTTGCCAGCTTGGCTGTAGCGCGCTCCAAATCACTCCATGAGTAATACAAGCCATCATGGGTCTCAATGGCGCAGGCTGATTTATCTTTTGGAAAGCCTTTTTCCAATACCGAATACAAATTCATGAAGTAGTCCTAGTGAATGCAGTTATTTCAATTAAATCAATGAACCCTTGCTGGCCCCATAACGTAGTCAGACAAACCGGTGGCAATCTCTGGCATAAAGCAGAGCAGCACAACAGAGAGAATCATGATCACAACGAATGGCAGAACTCCATAAATGATTTCATTTAGAGAGATATCGGGTGCAATATTTTTAATCACAAAGATATTGAGGCCAACCGGTGGATGTATCAGACCTGTCTCCATCACAATGGTCATGACTACGCCAAACCATACCAAGTCAAAACCTGCGGCGCGCAACGGCGGCAAGAAGATAGGCGCAGTCATCAAAATAATCGACACTGGCGGCAGGAAGAATCCCAAAATAATCACCAGAATCAAGATGGCGGTTAAGAGACCCCATCTACCCAAACCAAGATCCACAATGGCTTGCGCCGCTGACTGACTCAAATGCAAGTGGCTCATGACGTTTGAGAACAATAAAGACATGCCAATAATGAACATCAGCATGGTGGATTCTTTAATGGTGGCATTAAGCAATGGGGATAAATCTTTGACGCGCCACATCTTGTAGATACCCGCAATCAAGGCGAAAGCCAAAATCGCGCCAAGGCCCGCAGTTTCAGATGGGGTTGCATAACCTCCATACAAAGCAACCATCACACCAATCAGCAAAACTAAGAATGGTAGTACGCGAGGAAGCGAACTCATTTTCTGCTGCATGGTGTAAGTCTGTCGCTCCAAAATTGCCTGCTTAGGAGCACCCTTCTCTACTGCATGTAGAGCCATGTTGTATTCCTTGCGGAAACGATACACGGTATACATGGAGAAGAAGACCACCAACATCAAACCAGGGCCAATACCAGCGAGAAATAAACGACCCAGCGATTGCTCCGCAGCAACGGAGTAAAGAATCATGGTGATGGAAGGAGGCAACAAGATACCAAGCGTTCCACCGGCTGCAATAATTCCTGCGGCTAAGCCAGAAGAATACCCACGCTTACGCATCTCTGGAATACCAGCGCTGCCAATTGCTGAGCAAGTTGCCGGGCTTGAACCCGCCATTGCCGCAAATAATGCACAAGCCAACACGTTTGCAACGCCAAGTCCGCCAGGAACCTTGCCCAACCATACATGCAATGCCTCGTATAAATCTTGACCAGCGCGTGATCGACCAATAGCTGCGCCCTTCAAAATGAATAGTGGAATCGAAAGCAACGTAATACTTGCCATCTCTTCATATACGTTTTGAGTAACCGTATCTAAGGAAGAGGCCGGCATGAAGAAAAACATAAATACAACTGCGACAGAGCCAAGTGCAAATGAAATTGGCATGCCTGAGAACATAATCAACAAAGTGACTACGCCGAATAACAACCCGAGCATCATGATAGACATGCTTATTCCCCTTTGTTTGGATTAACTACATCTCCAAACGCTTGGAGCAAAATTTGGAATGCCAATAAAGTCATTCCGATCGACATCATGATGTACGGAATCCACAAAGGTGGCGCCCATGAGGATGAGGTAACTTGCCCGTCCACCCAAGCCTCATGAAACAAAGTCCATGACTTCCAAGCAAAGAATGCACAAAAAGCAAAAGACGCAAGGTCAATCAGCAAGACTCTGACCTGGTTGACCGCCTTAGGAAGCATTGTCGAGATCGCAGAGATACCTACGTGCCCCCTAATTTGCTGCACATAAGCGCCACACAAAAATGTCGCGCCCACTAAGCAGAAAACCGCAGCCTCATCTTGCCAATCTGTTGTGGCTCCAAAAAAAGCACGAGAGGCAACGCTGTAACTCAAAATTACTGAGGCTGCTACCAAGGCCAATGATCCTAAAAAGACCATCAATCGATTAATGCCTGACATAAAGCGGTCAGTCGCTTGCAAGAGCTCACTCATATCAGCTTATTTTTTCCGCAGCTTTAAGTAATGCCGCACAACTTTCGTTCTTTTCTGAGTAATCTTTCCATGCAGTATCACGAGCAATTGCTTTCCATTTATCCACAACAGCGGCATCCACATCAGACACCTTGCTACCCGCCCTTGCATAGGCCAAGGCTGCAGTCTTGTCGTCGTCCTTTGCTGCATCCATGCCAAATTTTTCCATTTCAGCACCAGCCGCCATCAATGCATCGCGCTGGTCTTTTGGTAAAGAGTCAAAAATTTGTTTAGACATCATCAAAGGCTCAAGCATGAACCAATAGGATTTTTGGCGAGCGCTTGTAAACGCTTTAGCCAACTCCTCTAACTTAAATGACATGAAGCTAGTAGAAGAGGTATACGCTGCATCCATTGCACCAGTCTGCATTGCGGCATAAATTTCATTAGATGGTAGAGAGATCACTGAAGCGCCGGCTGCTTTTAGCATCAAATCAAATTCACGGCTACCACCACGGATCTTTAAGCCTTTGACATCCTCAGGATTTACGATCGACTTGGAACGGCTGGCAACACCGCCCGCCTGCCAAACCCAACTCAACAGAATGATTCCCTTGTCTTCCAAAACCTTAGTCAACATGCGACCCACTTCAGCAGTCTTCCACTTGGCTGCCTGCTCGTAGCTACTCACCAATGCTGGCATTAATCCAATATTTAACTCTGGTACTTCACCGCCCGCATACGGCATTGGAAACAATGAAATATCCAAGGCACCCTTACGCATTGCACTAAATTGCGCATTGGTCTTCATCAATGATGAGCCTGGATAAATCTGGAACTTTAATGCGCCCTTAGTGCGCTTTTCTACAGATTCAGCAAATTTTCTACACAAACGGTCACGGAAATCACCTGCCTGAATAGTTCCACCAGGAAATTGATGAGAAATATTCAATGTCTTAGTCGCGCCCTGGGCAGCTGCATTTGAGCCGTAACCCATCACTCCCGCCAAGGGCAAAGCGGCTGATCCAGCCAATAATTGCCGACGAATGGTATTTGGCTTTGATTGGCCTGCATTCAAATGAAATTTGTTGCTCATGCTGATCTCCTCATTAGTTCATTCTTTTACTATTTATTGTCTGGATCTTGGCGCCCAGTTTTCTCTATTCTAAAGCGAATCACTCTTTGGGATTCTGCTCTGACTGCTCCTCCTAAATACCTTCTACGGCAAATCAGACCTGCATCAAGCGCCCCACCGCACGGGAATAATCAATTTCTCCATGGGTAAAGCGCTCATGATTTTCTTCCACGGAAGATAAATCGTATAGGTAATTGACCATCAAAGAGGCAGACTGACGCAATCCTTTGCGAGACAAATCTCCCGCCCAATTAATTTGATGTAGCTTGGCGCCATTACCTAGGTGGAACTTAGCAACAGGATTGCCGTTTCTACCAGCAGATCCCAAGGCTAGATAAATACTTGCAAGACACAACAATGCAGATTTTTCTTTTTCTGTCGCATTGTCAGGATGCCATCCAGCGCTGAGTCGCTCCGTCCAAGATCGATTGGCTAGATTTAATACTTCCAAAGACTGCTCTCGAGCCAATCGAACAGCCGGCTTTAATTGAACGCCTGTTTTTTCATCGCTTATGTCAGCGCCTGCGGCAACCCAATCAATAAATCCAGGGATAGGCGAGAGTGTTACAAAGGTTTTAATACCTGGGAATTCAGCATGCAATTGCTCAGCAACACGCTTGATCAAGAAATTGCCCATGGATACGCCACGCAATCCCGGCTCACAGTTACTAATTGAATAGAAGGCTGCAACTTTGTATTGAGATGTCTGGTGTACAGTCTCCGCCTTTTTATCCACTAAGGGCGTAATGACTGCTGGAATTTCAGGAAGTAAAGCAACCTCAACGAAGATCAGGGGTTCATTAGGTAACTGCGGATGAAAGAAAGCAAAGCAGCGACGGTCCGGCTGTAAGCGCCTACGCAGATCGTCCCAGCCGTCAATGGCATGCACCGCCTCGTGCTGAATTAACTTCTCTAGCACTTCAGCAGGGGATTTCCAATCAACACGATGCATCTTTAGAAAACCAGGATTAAACCAAGAAGATAAAAGATGGCGTAAATCAAAATCGACAGCAGTCAATTCTGGTTGCTTATCTAGTAACTGCAATAAATCACGACGCATGGCAACTAAGCCCGCGGTACCATTAGTTGCACGATTTAAGCGGCGGAATAATTCCTGTCTTGGCGGTTCAGTCACACGCTGTAACTTAATATAGTTACGCGCATTTGCTTCACTAGCAAAGTTTTGAGCTGCAGCCATTACTGCTGCTGGATCTGGATTCAGCTTTTCAAACAAGAAAGTAAAAAACTTCTGATGCTGATCTTTGGTCAGCTTGCGATAGTTATTAAATACATCGTCAGCCATACTAAGAGCATTCGATTCCCCCCTCTCGGAGATGAGTCGATTAACCGCGCCAGTGACGCGAGAGAAATAACGTGCTTTTGCCAACTTTTCCAGCATGGATCTTCACCTAGCAAGAGAATTCATTGATGTAGTTGAAAATGTATTCCCGCTCAATACAGGAATCAATTAACTGAAGTCTATTTTCATTAACTTTTAGTTAATGATATATGCTGAAATGACTGAAATCTATTTTATTTTGCGTTGCAACATACGGGCTTCAGCGGCTAAAGCCAAAATATTGGGGTTTGATTCATTAGCCTGAAGGTACATTAAGGCAATTCGTTGGGTCACTTGATATTTTGGATCCAATGGGGTGAAGTCAAGCGCGTCTCCCATCAGCGCTTTTACCCTTCCCGGCAATAAAGAGCGGCCCATATCATTTGACACCATATTCATTAAGGTGAAGATATCCCCCACCTTCATAACTACGTTTGGAGTAATTCGGGCAAGCCCAAATGCGTCATAGAAACCAGAGGTGGTAGCAAAACCATCTTGGAGTGTTAAAAATTTTTCATGTTCGTAATTCGATAGATCCACACTGCCCTGTTTGGGCTTCTTGTTCTTTGAAGAAGCTAAGTAAAGCTGATCTTCAAATAAGGGCACAATTTCAATTCCATCAAGCTCACCATTATTTGGTACCGCGATCACAATGGCATCCACATCACCCTCGTGTAATTTTTTCATCAGATCCGCATTCGATCCCAAATAAAGATCAATATCCAAATCAGGGCGTCTGACTTTGGTTCCCATAATTACCCGCGGAATAATATTTGCTGTAAGAGAGTACATTGAGCCTAGACGAATTTGCTTGCTCTCAAGACCAGCCTTAGCCCTAGTCTTTTTTAAAACCCGATCAAGCTCCTCCAACACCTCAATACCGCCCTCTGCTAGATAAAGAGCTGCAGGCAGGGGCTTTAGCTGCCTCCCCTCCTTTACAAATAGTGGGCAACCGATTGCAGTTTCTAGAGAATGTAAAGCCTTGTGAACGCTAACTGAACTTAATTGCAATTCATCAGCTGTTTTTACTAAACTTCCTGTGCGTATGAAAGAGCACAAAATTTCGAGCTTCCTTAGAGTTACCTCTTCATACATCATGCCGGCCTCTCGATATCTCGATATATTTTTATGATGCCAAAGATGTGGATCGGCGTTGCATTAGATAAATGCCAAAGATGATCATGGGTAAGCAAAGCCATTGGCCCATAGACAAGCCAAGACCTAAGAGACCCAGAAATGCGTCTGGCTCTCTAGCGTACTCCGCCAAGAAACGACAAAGGCCGTAACCCAAGAGGAATAAACCAGAGATTTGCCCAACCCTTCTCGGCTTGCTTGCATAGATCCATAAAACCACCCCAAGCAAAACACCCTCTCCAAGCAACTGATAAATTTGCGAAGGATGGCGCGGAACAGAATCCACCAAAGGAAATATCATCGCCCAAGGTAAATCGGTTGGTCTGCCCCAAAGCTCGCCATTAATAAAGTTACCCAAACGCCCAAAAGCCAATCCAAATGGCACCAACGGTGCAACCAAATCACTAACAACAAAAAATTGTGTGCCTTTCTTTTTAGCAAACCAGAGCAAAGCTAGCAACACTCCCAAGAGGCCACCATGAAAAGACATGCCGCCTTCCCATATCTTCAAAATATTCAACGGATGGGAAAGATAAAAACTAGGCATGTAGAACAAGGTATAACCAATGCGTCCACCAAGCACTACACCCAAGACACCTGCAAATAGTAGATCTTCCAAATCTTTATAAGTCCAGCCTAAGGCTTGATAGCGTGGCGCCTGAATACGCAAACGACCCAACAATAAGAATTGTGCAAATGCCATCAGGTACATCAACCCATACCAGTGAATCGCAAAAGAACCGATACGTATGGCGGCTGGATCAAACTGTGGATGAATCAACATGAAGGGTGAAGATTAGTTTTTATTTGGATTGAGATTGGTCAAAGTTGTGTAGCTCGTGACCAAGTTCACGATAGGCCTTATAACGCTCACGCCCTGCTAGACGCTCAGCCTCATTGATTGTCACTACTTCAACAATGCGGGGAAACCTCGCCGCCAAAGCTGGCACATCTACTGGCATACGCATACCTAGATGAATCATGACATCCGCATGAGGAATAACGGCAAGCGATGGCGATGCGAAGCTCTCACTCAGAACAATGGGGGTTTCAGGGGCAGCCTCATCATCAATGAAACAGTGCGGCAAAAAATCGGTACTACTAAATGACCAAAGTAATTCATCTAGTTTTTTGAGGTCTGACTTTTCACCAACGATCACAATATTGCGTACGGGCTGACCTTCTGGTGTCGCACTCCAAATTTTGCGCGTCAGACGACACGCATATTCCAATTTGTCAGCCACGTTGCTGTGAAAATCGATTCTTGCCATAGCTACTAGATTTATTTTTGCTCAAGCAAGAAGTTCACCAACAATGGCACAGGGCGCCCTGTAGATCCCTTGGCAGCACCACTCTTCCAGGCGGTACCGGCGATATCTAAGTGCGCCCATTTGTATTTCTCAGTAAAGCGCGAGAGAAAGCATGCTGCAGTAACGCTACCAGCAGGACGGCCGCCAATATTGGCCACATCCGCAAAGTTAGATTTCAGCTGCTCGTGATAAGCGGCGTCCAATGGCAATCTCCACACGGTATCTAAGGAGTCCTTGCCTGCCTTAGTAATGGCATGGACTAAATCTTCATCATCGGAGAACAAACCACTATGTACATGACCCAAGGCGATGATGCATGCGCCTGTAAGAGTGGCAATATCAATTACCGCCTTTGGTTTAAAGCGCTCTACATAGGTAAGAGCATCACATAGAATTAAACGCCCTTCAGCATCCGTATTGAGAATTTCAATTGTCTGGCCAGACATACTCTTCACAATATCGCCAGGACGCGTTGCTTTGCCTGAAGGCATATTTTCACAAGTAGGAATGACGCCAATGACATTCTTCTTTAACTTCATCAAGCCTACGGAATACATGGTACCGATGACGGATGCGGCGCCACACATGTCGTATTTCATTTCATCCATTGCTTCGCCTGGCTTTAATGAAATTCCGCCGGTATCAAAAGTAATTCCTTTGCCCACCAAAACAATCGGCGCTTCTCCAGCTTTACCACCTTGATGACGCATCACAATAAATTGAGGTGGCGTTTCTGATCCTTGCGCCACAGATAAGAAAGATCCCATCCCCAAAGCCTGAATTTGCTTAAGGCCAAGCACTTCGACTTTCAAGGCCGCCTTTTTGGCCAAACCTTGTGCAGTTTTTCCAAGATAAGTTGGTGTACATACGTTCGGCGGCAGGTTACCCAAATCCTTCGCCAGGTTCATGCCCTCAACCATGGCGCTGCCCTGCTCCACAGCGAGTTTCAATTCTTTTGCGCATGCATCGTTGCCTGCAAATACCAAATGTTTGAAAGTGTCAGGCTTATCTTTAGCCTTAAATTTCATTGCAGGTTGGCGCACACCAAAACGATAAGCCTGATCACCTGCATATTGAATTGTCAGACGCACTTCTTGAGCAATTGCTTCTGTTATTTTTGAATGCGTAAAGCTCGGAGCAAACCAAATAGCACTCTCAATAGAGCCACCACTTAATGCTTTTAATCCTGCGCGCGCAACTTTAGAGTAGGCATGAAGGCTTCGCTCAGAAGGTAGACGTAAATCACCTAAACAAATAAGCAATACACGTTTCGCTTTTACTGCATTTGTAGACCATGACTTATCTGCCCTCAATAAGCAAATAGATGCTTGTTTATCATCCAGATCACCCAATACATGAGCATGACTTACAGCACCGTCTAAACAGATATCTAACTCAGCTAAAAGGCCTGATTTTGTTTTTGCAGCCTTTGTTCCAGCAAAGCTATCTAAGTCCGTTTTGGAGTAAGCCAAAACCAAGCAATCCGTTGCTTGGGCTAACAGGGTTTTTAGGCTGGATTTAAGAAATTTGGCACTTTGAAGGTCTGCTTGAGGGAAAATCTTAGTACTTAATTGAATAGTCATGGTGAATTGCGTTATTTATTACAGTGTTTTAGGTCGGATAAAGTCTAAAGCTATAAATTGACGTTGTTTATCCATTATCCTCCGACATGAGATTAACCCAATTTGTCTACCCCTACTGATAAGTAATCAAACCCTAAAAGCCACAAGTTAGCCCGAAATCAGCCCCAGACAAATCCCTCAGCCATGATCTTTAAAAGTGCCCTCCGCCGCGAATTAAGCTTTACTACTGGTGGGGTCTTTTTGGTGCTGGTAACCATCATGGTGACCACCTTGGTGATTCGAATCCTGGGTTACGCAGCCAACGGCACCGTTAACCCTGAGGACGCCATCGTACTGATCGCACTAGCCACCCTGGGCTACCTTGCTGTTTTATTAACTGTTTCACTCTTTGTTGCCACTCTCATCGTCTTAGTACGCTGGTACAAAGATTCAGAAATGATCGTTTGGTTTGCTAGCGGACTCAGTGTCAGCAACTTGATTCGACCGATTTTGCAATTTGCTACACCACTAATCATTGTGATCGCTCTACTCGCTCTTTTTGTTTGGCCTTGGGCCAATCGCGAGACAACGCTAATCAGCCAACGCTTTCAGCAACGGGATGACGTCTCGATGGTGAGTGCTGGACAATTTAAGGAATCCGCCCGAGCAGAACGTGTCTTCTTCATCGAAGAGCTTGATGTAGACAAGAGTGAAGTGAAGAATATTTTTGTTGCAGACAATAAGAATGGTCGCCTAAGCATTGCCGTCGCCTCCACCGGATACATTCAAAACTCCGAGGGTGGAGAAAAATCAATTGTTTTGCACAATGGTCGGCGCTACGAGGGATACCCAACGGAGCCTGATTTCCGAATCCTTGAATTCAATGACTACACGACCAAGATTCGCAGCAAGGAAGCTCTAGCACCAGCACCTCGCGATCGAGAAAAAACCATTTCTGAGCTACTCAACGATGGCAACCCGAATGTCATCAATGCGAACCGTGCCGAGCTGTTGTGGCGCATAGGTTTGCCACTCATGGCGCTGGGCTTAGTGCTGATCGCCATACCCCTTGCCTACGTGAACCCCCGTCTTGGTAATTACACCGCCATGTTCTATGCGGTTCTCATTTATCTGATTTACAGCAACTTACTAAATCTCACACAAAATTTTGTTGCTCAAGGAAAGTTCAGCGTGTTTGTTGGCATCTGGCCTATTCACTTGCTGGCCTTATTTATTGCGACGATATTGATTCGCAACCGCATTAATCCTTCTGTGAAGTGGTGGCGCCGCCAATTACCGACCTCATTCGTCAAAAAATGAAATTGCTATTTCCCTACATATACGAACGCTATTTAGCCAAGCAAATTTATATTGCATTTGGCTTTATTTTGTTTGCATTGGTAGCCTTATTTCTATTTTTTGACATCCTAAGCGAACTTGGATCGGTGCAAGGCAGTTACACCCTGCCGCTAGCGCTATTGCATGTTTTATTAAAAGCACCCGGTCGTATTTCTGAAATCATTCCTATTGCAGGCCTGATCGGCAGCATCTATGTCTTTGCCATGCTGGCTAGTCAATCCGAATTCACCATCCTGCGGATCGCTGGACTAGATGTGAAACGTGGCTTGATTGCCCTCACCAAGATTTCCATTCCACTGATTGTGCTAACCCTTGTGATGAGTGAATGGGTCGGTCCATATGCTGAGAATAAATCTGAACAGATTCGCATGAAGGCGCTAGGCGCTACCTACTCCTCGCAATTTAAGACAGGCGTTTGGGTTAAAGATCGCCTGCGCGATGAGGATGGTAGCGGCCCCGTGCGGCCTGGTGTTCGTTATGTCAACGTGGGTAATGTCGACAAAGACAATGAAATTCGCAACATCCGCATGTATGAGTTCAACGATACCTACAATCTGCTTTCGATTCGTAGCGCGCCCTCTGGTCACTTTGATGAGAGCGGTATTTGGGTTCTCAATGATGTAACCGAAACACGCTTCAAAGAAACAAAACAGTCTGACCCGCTAAATCCTGTATTTAGCGCCCAAACACTGACTCACCCAATTTTGACTTTGGAGTCTGAGGTAACGCCACAAATTTTGAATGTACTCTTAATTAGCCCAGAGAAAATGTCGATTGTGAGTTTGGCTCGCTTTATCGCGCACCTTGAAGAAAACAAACAAGATGCAAAGCGCCATGCCATCGCGTTCTGGAAAAAAGTTATTTACCCTCTCACGATTTTCGTAATGCTTGCTTTAGCCCTCCCTTTTGCTTATCTGAAGGTGCGTGCGGGTAGCGTGGGCATCAAAGTCTTTGGCGGCATCATGCTCGGCATGAGCTTCCAACTGTTCAATTCCCTGTTCTCTAACGTAGGACTTCTGAGTGCATGGCCTGCATTGCTGACGGCTCTGATTCCCCCAATGCTCTATTTCTTCTTGGCCCTTGCGGCGCTGAGATGGGTTTCTAAAGCCTAATACCTAAAATTCATATAGAATTTGATTCCTATATCTTTGTAGATATATAGATAGGAGTCGTCCTCATGAATTTGCATCAATTTCGCTTTGTCCGTGAAGCCGTTCGCCAGAACTTTAATTTGACTGCTGCGGCTAAGGCCCTCTTCACTTCACAGCCTGGCGTTTCGAAAGCCATCATTGAACTTGAGGATGAGCTCGGCGTAGAAATTTTCCGCAGGCACGGCAAACGTATTCGCTCGCTAACAGAGCCTGGCAAACGCATCTTAGTTTCTATCGAGCGCATTTTGGATGAAGTGGAAACACTAAAACGCGTAGGCAAAGATTTTGCGAGTCAAGACCAAGGCAACTTCGTTATTGCAACCACACACACTCAAGCACGTTACGCGCTTCCAAAAGTACTCACAGAATTTACTAAGCGCTTTCCAAAAGTGCGCGTCAGTATTCAACAAGGTAGTCCAGGGCAGATTGCTGAACTCCTTATTCATGATCGTGCGGATATTGCGATTGCCACAGAAGGTATTGCGAACACGCCTGGAGTACTTGCCCTGCCTGGATACCAGTGGCAACACGTCATCATGGTCCCACTCAGTCATCCCTTATTAAATCAAGCAAACGTTACCTTAGAAGAAATTGCCAAGTACCCCATCATTACTTACGACAAGGCGTTTGCTGGTCGCAGCAAAATTGATGCGGCCTTTGCTCAACGGAACATCGAGCCTGACATTATTTTGGAAGCCATTGATGCTGACGTGATTAAGACCTATGTTGAAGCAGGCATGGGAATTGGCATTGTTGCGGGACATGCATACGACCCTGATCGAGATCGCAATCTCAAAGTGATTAACGTAGGCCACTTATTTGGAAATAACGTTTCCCATATTGGCGTTAAGCAAGGCGCTTATTTGCGATCTTTTGTGTACACCTTCATTGAATTATTCTCGCCAACACTGACCAAGAAAATTGTTGAGCAGGCCATGAATGAAAAGGCAGAGACCTACGAGATCTAATAGTACTTGGCACTTATTGGAAGAATCTTGGGATTGAACTAGGTTCAATAGATGGTGCCTCGGGGCGGACTCGAACCGCCACGCCTTGCGGCACCGGATTTTGAGTCCGGCACGTCTACCAATTCCATCACCGAGGCAGGTGTTTGCAGTGGAAATTCTGCTTAATTAGCCAAATTGCTACAGCTAAGACATGAGAGTGTAACAAAAATTGCCTCCGTGTCCCCTACATTGCATTCAGAACCCCTTAAAATAGGGTCTTATAGCCAAATAATGTAAAGGACTTACCCGTATGGCCGGCCATTCGAAATGGGCCAATATTCAGCACCGCAAAGGACGTCAAGACGAAAAACGCGGCAAGATTTGGACCAAGCTCATCAAGGAAATCACTGTTGCTGCCAAGTTAGGCGGCGGCGATATCTCCACCAACCCCCGTTTACGACTTGCCATCGATAAGGCAAAAGATGCCAATATGCCCAATGACAACGTGCAAAGAGCAATCGCTCGTGGCACTGGCTCATTAGAGGGCGTGAACTATGAAGAAATTCGCTACGAGGGTTACGGTATTAACGGCGCAGCGGTAATCGTAGATTGCTTAACGGATAACCGTACTCGTACTGTTGCTGAAGTACGTCATGCTTTTAATAAAAATGGCGGCAATATGGGCACCGAAGGTTCTGTTGCTTTCTTGTTCAAGCATTGCGGTCAAATGCTATTCGCGCCAGGCACGAATGAAGACCAACTGATGGAAGTGGCATTGGATGCTGGCGCTGATGATGTGATTAGTCATGACGACGGGTCTTTTGAGGTTCTGACCCCCGTGCCTGATTTTCCAAAAGTACAAGATGCCATTGCCAAAGCAGGATTAAAGGCAGAACTAGCGACGATTGCGATGCGCCCTGAAACGGAGATCGCACTCGAAGGTGAGCAAGCTGAAAGTATGCAAAAGTTACTCGATGCCCTCGAGAATCTAGATGACGTGCAAGAAGTATTTACCAACGCCGCTCTATAAACTTCGATCGATAACACTATTTATTCTTTTTTATATTTGTCATTATGAAAATTCTTCTTGTTGGATCCGGTGGACGCGAACACGCATTAGCTTGGAAATTAGCTCAGTCACCACAGGTACAAACTGTTTATGTAGCCCCAGGTAACGGTGGCACCGCCACCGCAAAGCAAACTGCGGCTGGCATTGAAAATCTACCGATTACCGGCCTTCAAGAATTGGCTGACTTTGCTAAACGCGAAAAGATTCATCTCACTGTGGTTGGTCCAGAAGCGCCACTAGCAGCTGGCATTGTTGATGTGTTTCGTAATAACGGTTTACGCATTTTTGGCCCAACACAATTGGCTGCTCAACTGGAATCATCAAAAGACTTTTCTAAAGCTTTTATGAAACGTCACGGCATTCCAACTGCTGACTACCAAACGTTCTCTAGCGCATTAGAGGCGCATGCTTATATTGATGCTAAAGGCGCGCCAATTGTGATTAAGGCCGATGGTTTAGCAGCGGGCAAAGGTGTAGTTGTTGCCATGAGCCTTGAAGAGGCGCATGCAGCAGTAGATATGATGTTGGCTGACAACAAATTAGGTAATGCAGGCGCTCGCGTAGTGATTGAAGAATTCCTCACCGGCGAAGAAGCAAGCTTCATTGTTTTAGTTGATGGAAAAAATGTTCTTGCGCTAGCAACCAGTCAAGATCACAAACGTTTATTAGATGCAGATCAAGGTCCCAATACCGGCGGCATGGGTGCCTACTCCCCCGCCCCTGTAGTTACCCCTGAAATTCATGCGCGCGCTTTACGTGAAGTGATCATGCCAACCGTTAAAGGCATGGAAGCCGATGGTTTGCCATACACGGGATTCCTCTATGCAGGACTGATGATCACACCCGATGGAAAAATTAAAACGCTCGAATTCAATTGCCGCATGGGCGACCCAGAAACCCAACCAATCATGGCTCGCTTACGCAGCGATCTAGTGAACGCTCTCGATCATGCTGTTGATGGCAAATTAAATGAAGTTGAATTGGAATGGGATCGTCGCACAGCACTAGGTGTAGTACTTGCTGCACACAACTATCCAGACACTCCACGGAATGGTGATGTCATTACCGGTATTCCAGCGGATACCGATGATCAAATCACCTTCCATGCCGGCACTAAATTACAAGACGGCAAAGTGGTGACCTCTGGCGGGCGCGTGCTTTGTGTTGTTGGTTTAGCAGATACCGTGAAAGGTGCGCAACAAAAGGCTTATGACGCGATTAGCAAAATCCAGTTTGATGGCATGCAATACCGCAAGGATATTGGCTATCGCGCTATTAAGTAAAAACTTCAAATAGAGATTCGATCTTTTGTCAGCAGAGCAAACCCAAATTGATACAGCAGCCCTCAAGAATTATTTCCTAGGTCTGCAAGATCGCATCACTAGCGCAATAAGCGTACTCGATGGCAAAGCATTCATCGCCGATGAATGGCATAAGCCCGAAGATAGCAAGCTCAAAGGATATGGTCGCACCTGCATATTGGATGGCGGCAACATTCTAGAAAAAGGTGGTGTGGGCTTCTCCCACGTTCGTGGCGATCAAATGCCTCCTTCCGCATCACATCACCGTCCTGAAGTAGCTGGTCGCAGCTTTGAGGCCATGGGAGTCTCCTTGGTTTTCCATCCCAACAATCCCAAAGTACCGACTACGCACATGAACGTGCGTTGCTTTATTGCTCAAGCGCCTGATAAGGAGCCGGTGTGGTGGTTTGGTGGTGGCTTTGACTTAACGCCCTACTACGGTGTTGATGAAGATTGCAGACACTTTCATCAAACCGCTAAAGATGCGCTAGATCCATTTGGAGACTCACTCTACCCTCGCTTTAAGAAATGGTGTGATGAGTACTTTTATCTAAAGCATCGCGAAGAACCCCGCGGCATTGGCGGTGTATTTTTTGATGACTTTAATGAATTGGGGTTTGAGAAGAGTTTTTCTATGACTCGCGCAGTTGGTGATGCCTTCATTAATGCTTACCTGCCGATTGTAGAGAGACGCTACAAAGACTCCTTCACCGCTGAAGAAAAGTCATTCCAAGAATATCGTCGTGGTCGCTATGTTGAATACAACCTCATCTTTGATCGTGGCACTATCTTTGGACTGCATTCTGGTGGGCGCACCGAGTCAATCTTGATGTCGATGCCGCCAGTGGTGCAGTGGCGTTATAACTGGCACCCTGCGCCAGGCACCCCCGAAGCCAAGCTATATGACTATTACCTCAAACCACGTGATTGGTTAGCTTGAGCTCTACAGAAACTGGTTCTCGCAAACGCATTGGTATTTTGGGTGGTACCTTTGACCCGCCTCATGTTGGTCATTTAAAACTTGCAACTCATTTTGCAAAACTTCTACATCTCGATACCCTATTATTTGTGCCTAGCGGTGAGCCCTGGCAAAAAGGTACTGGCATTACCCCTGCTGAAACTCGCTATCAATTAACCGAGGCGGCTGGCATCGATTTAGCAAGGGCATTTTTATATCTAAAGATTCCGACTCAAATTGGAATTGATCGCATTGAAATCGATCGCGCAGGCCCCAGTTATGCGATTGATACCGTCAAGGTATTAAGAGATCGATTTGGCGATCAAGCCAGCCTTATCTGGTTGATGGGTGCAGATTCACTGAGTGCGCTCCCGAGCTGGAACTCTTGGAAAGAGTTGCTCAGTTATGTGAACTTCGCTGTGGCAAGCAGACCTCATCATGAGCTTGAGGCAAATAGAAGTGCCGAAGTAAAAGAATTACTCCTCCACCATCAAACCATGGATGTGAGCGCTCTTGAAAACCAAGCTTTTGGCCTTATTTATGTAGATGAGACGCTAGCAGTCGATCTTTCTTCAACAAACCTGAGAAGACAGCTTAAAACGGCGCGCAATTCGATTGAGGCCGAAGCTATTCCATCTCAAACCCTCAACCTCATTCACAATCTAGGCTTATATCAGTAATCAAGCTAAGATCACACACAACAGTAGAATAGTTAACGATATGGACTTGAAAAAATTACAACGCGTCATCATTGATGCCCTGGAAGATGTAAAGGCACAAGATATTCGTGTATACGACACCACCAAATTAAGCGAACTGTTTGATCGCGTCATTATTGCAACCGGCTCAAGCAACCGCCAAACAAGATCTTTAGCCATGTCCGTCAAAGAAGAGGTCAATGCCAAGGGTGGCGAGGTTATCTCAATTGAAGGCTTAGAAACAGGTGAATGGGTATTGGTCGATTGTGGCGATATCGTCGTGCATATTTTGCAACCGATGTTGCGCTCCTACTATCAGCTTGAAGGCATGTGGGGTGCTAAGCCCGTGCGCGTAAAATTAGCTGGCGACAAAGGTCTTGTTAAGGCAAGCGAGCCTGACGAAGAGTAATTTACGTTCTGCCAATGCGTTTAACTATTGTTTCCGTTGGCCACAAAATGCCAGATTGGGTTGCCACTGCAACCCAGGATTACATCAAGCGCATGCCTGCCGACTGCAGCATTGACATCAAAGAAATCAAGCCAGATTTAACTCCCGCAAAAGAGGCTGTAAAGATTCTTGCGGCAATACCGAAGGGATCACGCGTCATTGCTTTAGATGAGCGCGGCAAAGATCAAACTACCCAGAACTTGGCTACTCAATTAGCCAATTGGCGCCAGGAAGGTTTTGACATCACGTTCTTGATTGGTGGCGCCGATGGGCTTGATGCAGAACTCAAAAAGAATGCGCAAGCCATGTGGAGACTCTCTAGCCTCACAATGCCTCATGCGATGGCGAGAGTCTTACTCGTAGAACAACTCTATCGAGCCTGGACCATTTTGCAAGGCCACCCCTATCATCGCGAGTAATCTCTTGAGTAACTTTATCTACCTCGCCTCACAGAGCCCTAGACGCCAAGAACTCTTAAAGCAAATTGGGGTGCGCTATGAGATGCTGCTTCCTTTGCCTGGCGAAGATGCCGAAAGCATTGAAACCCCCTTGCCCCATGAAAAGGCACGTGATTATGTGAAACGCGTCACTTTAGCGAAGGCTTCATTAGCGCTCGCACGTTGGAGAAAAAGTGTATTGCCTTGGGCGCCTATTCTGTGTGCAGATACCACGGTAAGCCTTCCTAACAGCAAGGATGGAGAAATTCTTGGCAAACCCATTGATGCGGATGACGCTCATCGAATTCTAAAAATGCTGAGCGGTAAAACTCATGAAGTATTAACGGCTGTTGCTCTCATTAGCCATCCTGGGGATCTGCCAAATTGCATAGTCCAGATATCAGATGTGGAATTTGCTAATCTCTCCACGGAACAAATTGATGGCTATATCGCTACCCAAGAGCCTTTTGGTAAGGCTGGCGCCTATGGCATCCAAGGCAGTGCTGGGGCTTTTATCTCCAAGATCACTGGGAGTTATAGCGGTATCATGGGGCTTCCGCTTTATGAAACTGCTCAACTACTAGATCACGCGCGAATTACCTGTATATGAATGAAGAAATTCTGATTAATATCACTCCGCAAGAAACGCGCGTTGCACTCATTCAGCAAGGTGCGGTACAAGAATTGCAGATCGAGCGTACACGTCAGCGCGGAATTGTTGGCAATATCTATTTAGCGAAGGTTGTCCGAGTTCTGCCAGGTATGCAATCCGCCTTTATCGAAATTGGTCTTGAGCGTACCGCATTTATGCATGTGGCAGACATCACCCAAAACAATCCGCAAGCCCAAATTGAGAAGCTGTTGTTTGAAGGTCAAACACTTCTGGTGCAGGTCTTAAAAGATCCACTCGGCACTAAGGGTGCTCGCCTAACCACCCAATTAAGTATTGCTGGTCGTAATCTCGTTTACCTACCCCCAGCAGGCACTGATGTCGCTACCGAGAAATACATTGGCGTATCTCAGCGTATCGACCAACCAGAAGAACGCGAAGCAATCAAAGCGCGTCTAGCTGGCTTAATGGCTGAGGATGAAAAAGGTGGGATCATCGTGCGCACCAGCGCCCAAGATGCTACCGATACGGAGTTGCAACACGATATGCATTACCTCAGAACTACTTGGGAAAGCATTCGTGAGGCCATGAAGCACAAGGCTGCGCCAAGCCTGTTATATCAAGATCTCAGTCTTGCGGAACGCGTATTACGCGATGTTGCCGGCGAAGAAACTACGCAAATTCGGGTGGACTCCGCCGAGAACTTTGAAAAGCTCAAGGGCTTTGCCAATCTGTACATGCCCAACCTCTTAGGCAAGCTAACCCTACATCGTGGTGAGCGCGCCCTTTTCGATCTATTTGATGTCGATGCTGAAATCAATAAGGCGCTTGGTCGTCGTGTCGACCTCAAGTCTGGTGGTTACCTCATGATTGATCAGACGGAATCCATGACAACAATTGATGTCAACACAGGTAGTTATGTTGGCGCTCGTAATCTGGATGACACTGTCTTTAAAACTAATCTGGAAGCTGCTCAGGCGATTGCCCGTCAATTGCGTTTACGTAATCTTGGCGGCATCATCATCATCGACTTCATTGATATGATCAGCAAAGATCATCAAGAAGCGGTTTTAAATGAATTGAAACGCAATCTTGAGCGTGATCATGCTCGCACCTCGGTGAGCGACTTCTCTGCATTAGGCTTAGTGGAGATGACGCGCAAGCGTATTCGCGAATCGCTCGCTCATATCACCTGCGAGCCCTGCCCCACATGTACCGGTAAGGGTGAGATCAAAACTGCGCAGACCATCTGTTATGAGATTTTGCGAGAAATCGTGCGCGAGCATCGCCAATTTAATCCGCGTGAATTTAGAATCGTTGCCGCGCCTGATGTCATTGATCTCTTCTTAGAAGAAGAAAATCAATTTTTAGCGCAGTTAGGTGACTTTATTGGTAAGCCCATCACCTTACAAGCAGAAGGCAGCTTTCGCCAGGAACAATACGATATCGTTCTGAGCTAGATGTACAAAACGTGAAAGTTAGTTAAAGTTATTTAGAGTATTAAGCATTCGCAAACTGAATGCGATGGAGATTGGCATATAAGCCATCTTGCTTAATGAGTTCTTCATGAGAGCCATTCTCCACAATGTGCCCATGCTCAAGCACCACGATTCGATCTGCATGCTCAATCGTTGAGAGTCGATGGGCAATCACTAAGGTTGTTCTGCCCGCCATGAGGCGCTCCAAAGCATCCTGTACCTGACGCTCTGACTCTGAGTCGAGAGCAGAGGTGGCCTCATCCAAAATTAAGATAGGCGCATTTTTATAGATTGCCCTAGCAATAGCTAGACGCTGGCGTTGGCCGCCAGATAAACGGTTGCCGTTATCGCCTACCAATGAGTCAATACCATCTGGGAGCTCACGAATCATGCCGCTCAGATTGGCAGCCTCCAAAGCCTCCAAGACACGCCCACGATCAATGCCATTTTCATTTGTAGCACCGTACGCTACGTTCGCCGCAATCGTGTCATTGAACAAAATCACATCCTGACTTACAAATGCCATTTGCTTTCTGACATCGGCGAGCACAATATCTTCTAGAGGATGATCATCTAAGTAAATATGTCCGCTAGTAGGCTTAAAGAAGCGTGGTAACAAATTAACCAAGGTTGATTTACCACCTCCAGAGGGGCCAACAAAGGCGACAATTTCACCAGGCTTGATATTTAAATTAATGTCGCTAAGCGCATCTTTGCGCCCTTGTTCTTGTTCATAAGAGAAGCCGACATTCTCAAATCGAATTGCGCCTTTGGCTTTATCTAGGAATTTCATATTGAGTCGACGATCTTCTGACTCTTCAAATGGTTGATCCATCAAACCAAAAATCATTTCTGCCGCAGTAAGACCTCGTTGCAATGGCTGATTAATGTCAGCCAAATGCTTTAAAGGAGAAATCACCAACATCATTGCGGTAATAAAGGCTGCAAACCCACCAACGGTAGTGCCTTCCGTGGCGGACTGCATCAAAGCAATCACCAATACGATTGATAAGGCCATGGAGGCAATTAACTGGGTAATTGGCTGGTTTAGACCCCCTGCTACTGCGGATTTGAGAGCAAATTGGCGTAAACGCTCTGCCTTTTGCATGAAGCGATTCATTTCATACTCTTGTGCGCCATGAACCTTCACAATTTTGTAACCAGCAGCAGATTCCTCAACGATATACGCCAACTCACTCGTTAAATTTTGTTGTTCCCGATTAAGCGCTCTCAAACGTCGGTTGATCTTGCTCATAATGAAAGCAATGACTGGGAAGATAAATAAAACAACCAATGTTAACTTCCAGTTCAAGTAAATCAGGTAGCCCATCAAACCAACTACGGTTAATGAGTCTCGCACCAAGCTAATTAACATGCCGCCCATAATCGTCAGCACATTGTTTACTTCAAATACGACTGCATTAATTAAATTCGATGCGGAATTTTTCTGGAAAAAAGTTGTGCTGGCATGAAGCAGCGTCTGAAACATTTGCTCGCGAAGTTTTAAGAGAACTGCATTAATGACGCGAGTTAGTAAATAGTTTGATAAAAACTGCGCCAAACTCCGAACCAATGCTAGACCAACCAAAAACACGGGTACTTGCCAAAGCTTAGTATTGAGCTGACCAGTGAAACCGCGGTCCAATAGGGGCTTCATCAAAGCGGGTATCGATGTTTCTGCGGCAGCAACCAAGGCCATGGCCAATAATGAGCCAACAATCAGCCCAATATGGGGTTTTAGGTAGGTAATTAAGCGATTTAGTGCGGTACGGTCTTGAGCATTCATATAATGAATTATGCCCACCTTATCCGTCATACTCATCACCCGCAACGAAGAGGCCAATTTAGAGGACTGTCTAGCCTCCTTGGATGGGATTGCCCAGCAGATCGTAGTGGTCGACACGAATAGTGCTGACCGCACCCTAGAAATCGCCCAAAAATACGGTGCCACCGTTTCCCAACCCCCAGATTGGCCTGGTTTTGGCCCCCAAAAAAACCGGGCTTTAGAGTTAGCCACGGGTGATTGGATTCTGTCTTTGGATGCCGATGAGCGGCTAACGCCAGCCTTGAGATCAGAGATTTTGACCGCCATTCACCATAGCGCCCATGTGGATTGCTTTGCTATCCCAAGACTATCTTGGTATTGTGGTCGCTTCATTCGCCACTCCGGATGGTCGCCCGACTATGTTGACCGCTTATTTAAGCGGGGAAGCGCCCGCTTTTCTGATGATTTAGTCCATGAGAGACTCATTCCAAATGGTCCAGTTGCCAAACTAGAAAACCGCATGCTGCATTACAGCTTTATGAATTACTCCCAAGTCTTACAAAAGCTGGATCGCTACTCGACTGCCTCTGCAGAACAAGCATTTGCCAAAGGCAAAACCAGTAGTCCTTTAAAAGCGGTTTTGCATGGTGTTTGGGCTTTCATACGCACTTACTTTATTCGGGCTGGATTCTTAGATGGTAGTCAGGGATTTACTTTAGCCATCTCTAATGGCCAAGGTACCTACTATCGCTATATCAAGCTGTGGCACCTCAATCAGGAAGCGCATAAATGATTTCGATTTTGTTGGCCACCTACAACTGGCCACAAGCGCTAAAGCTTTGCCTACAATCCCTTGAGACTCAAACCGATCGAGATTTTGAAATCATCATTGCTGATGATGGCTCTACCAGTAGCACCAAAGAACTTATTGATACCTTTAAGGCGCAATCGACTCTTCCGATCACCCATTTGTGGCAAGAAGATCAGGGGTTCCGTAAAACCAAAATTCTGAATCAAGCGATTGAACATGCCAAAGGAGATTACTTGGTGTTCCTAGATGGGGACTGCATTGTTCAACCGGACTTCATTGTGCAACATCGCGCGCTTTCACAAATAGGATTTCTTGTCACCGGCAGTCGCGTACTGCTGAATGAAACAATAACTAAAGAGCTCACGGCTTCAGGAAACTGGAACTACAAACAATTCAGCTCACATCTTCTGCAATATCGCCTTGCTGGCCAGATCAACAAATACTGGCCCTTGAAAATTAAATTAGGTAATGGGCATTGGCGAGAATACAAAAAATTTGTATGGCGTCGCATTAAAGGCTGCAATATGGCTTGCTGGAAAGCCGATGCGCAAGCGATTGGTGGCTTTGACGAAACCATGACTGGCTGGGGTCATGAGGACGCGGATTTTGTTTTCCGCTTGCAGCACGACCATATCAAACGCAAATCAGGCTCATGGGCAACAGAGGTGCTCCACCTCTTCCATAAAATACATGACCAAAGCAATGCCGCCAAGAATGCTCGCCGCGTTCGTGAAAAAATTCTTGCTAAGGCTCTCTGAATACAAACACTATGAAGTCCTTTTCTAACTTCAAACCGAAAAAAGTATTATTCATTGCCACTCGGCAAATCGGTGATGTGCTTGTTACTACCCCACTCATTAGTAAAGCAAGAGAGCTCTGGCCTGATGCGGAATTTCATTTTCTGGGCTACAAGGGCAAGATGGATATGCTCAAAGGCAATCCAGATATTGCGCAAATCATTGAGACATCGGATCGGCCAGGATTAGCTGAATATCTCTCCTTATTTAATCGACTCTTCCAGCGTTATGACCTCGCGTTTGTTACTCAACCTAGCGATAGAGCCTATCTATACGGTCTAGTTGCTGCCTTCCGCAGAGTAGGCGTGCTTGGAGGTCATCCTCAAGGCAAGCAAAGCCCGTCCACCGATAAAACTCAGCAACAAAATGCCTGGAAAAAATTCATTTCCATGCATACAGTCGATGTCGATTACTTCAATCAACACGTCATTACTGAAAAATTGCGTTTACTTGAAGCGTTTGTTGATGAGCCATATCAGTTATTTTCAAAGCCGATTGGTATCACTCCGCCAGCTGGCGAAGCGCTAACCCCTGTTATTGCAAGTCAACTCACACAATCCTATGTAGTTTTGCATCCTGGCCCACTGACAGCCTATAAACGCTGGCCACTAGCGCATTGGCAAGCACTCATTACTTACCTAGTACAACGCGGACTTCAAGTGGTTCTCAGTGCATCTCCTGCTAAACAAGATTTACAACTTAATCACGACATTCTGTCTTTGCTGACCGATGATGTGCGTACCCAGGTAATTGATACCGCAGGAAAGCTAACCATCCCGCAAGCTGGTGCCCTCCTCAGAAATGCATTGCTATATATCGGTGTTGATACTTCGATTACCCATCTAGCTGCAGCGTGCAATACCCCAACGATTACCTTATTTGGGGCTACACCGCCCACCAACTTTGGCCCTTGGCCCAATGGCTTTATTGGCAAACAACCTTATCAATTACGCGCCCGCTCTCAGACGGTTGGTAATATTACGATCTTGCAAGGCCCTGGTGAATGCGTTCCATGTCGCAAAGCAGGTTGCCTAGACCGCGCTGATAGCAATAGCGAATGCCTCGACCTGCTCGAACCTAGTCAAGTAATTAATGCTGTCGAAAAAATCTTAGGCTAAAGCAGTTCAGCCTTAGTGATTTTGATTCAGTGATACTGAACCTGAACAGGGTCTTTTTGTTTGACGCCCAATAATTGATTGAGGCTGTGCAAGCAGGCGTCATCAGGATAGATGCGCATCTCTTCCGGAAACTGCACCAAGCAAGCACCTCCGCTGGTTGTCACCGCAGCAGTCAGCATCAGACCTTTGACGCCATCATTAGTGTTAGGGTTGACGGCTCCTGGCGCACTTAATTTTGGATCACGCGAACGATTGGACATGAGGTATGGCCCAATCTGATTGCGCAACATGCGAACATCAACCGCAGGATCGAGATTGACGTGAATATTACGAGCGAATCGCATACGTGCACCGGTAATATCCATCACTGCTTCAGAAACAATACGCATACCACCAGAGAACTTATCTGGTGTGACGTTCACTTTAGCAATCAATAACTCATCTTCTTTAAGCCAGGAACGATTGGGCTCATACACTTCGCTATACAAGGTAATCTCTAAAGCAGCCGTTCCATCGTCAATAGTGGCGATCATCATTCGACCCCGTTGACCAGTCAACATGCGAGCAGAAGTAATAATGCCGGCAATGAGTTGATCTTTGCCTTCAGTAATTTTTGCCAATGGCTGACGTATGAAATGAGACGTCTCTTCGCGATAGGCATCAAACATGTGGCCGGTGAGGCAAAGTCCTAAAGCAGTTTTCTCTTCTTGCAGTCGCTTCTTTTCAGACCAAATAGGTTCGCGCACTAGCTCTGGAAGATGGCGATGATCTTCGCCAGCTACCTCAAACAAGCTCACCTGATGAATCGATGCTTCAGCTTGCTCGGCTGCCTCAATCGCTCTAGCCAAGGAAGCCAATAACGTTGATCGGATATCATATAAATTACCGCCAGCAGGAACCTGATCGCGATAGAGACTATCAAAAGCGCCCGCACGCATCAAGGCTTCAATTGCTCTTCGATTTACTTGTCTGCGGTCTACGCGAGCGCAAAAATCAAATAAGTCCTTGAATGGGCCACCAGCTTCACGAGCTTTCACAATCACTTCGATCGCCGCTTCACCGGTACCCCTAACCGCCCCTAGACCATAACGAATATGACTAATTGGGGAATCTGGTGCGGCATCCGGCGCACGCAATGGGGTGAACTCATAAACCCCAGTATTGATATCGGGAGAGAACACACGAATTTGATTTGCTAAGCAATCGTCATACAGAATCTTCACCTTGTCGGTGTCATCCATTGCGAGCGATAAGTTGGCTGC
The DNA here is from genome assembly GCF_018687095.1 of Polynucleobacter sp. MWH-UH25E. Taxonomy (NCBI): domain Bacteria; kingdom Pseudomonadati; phylum Pseudomonadota; class Betaproteobacteria; order Burkholderiales; family Burkholderiaceae; genus Polynucleobacter; species Polynucleobacter sp. MWH-UH25E. The sequence continues at coordinate 1,906,886 of NZ_CP061286.1, forward strand.
CATAAATTCGGCTGGGTAATAGGCTTTTAACCAAGCGGTTTGGTAAGCCAGTAATGCATAAGCAGCAGCGTGGGACTTATTAAATCCATAGCCCGCAAAACGCTCCATCAAGTCATAAATCTCATTAGCTTTAGCTTCAGAGATACCGCCTGCTTTTGCGCCATCGCTAAAGATTTTGCGATGTTGCGCCATTTCTTCAGGCTTTTTCTTGCCCATCGCGCGACGCAACATGTCTGCACCACCCAGTGAGTAGCCGCCAATCATCTGCGCCATCTGCATCACCTGCTCTTGGTAGACCATGATGCCGTAGGTCTCACGCAAAACTGGTTCAATACGAGGGTCTGGATACTCTACTTTTTGACGACCGTGCTTACGCTCAATAAAGTCTGGAATTAAATCCATTGGACCAGGACGATATAAGGCCACCAAAGCAATAATGTCTTCAAAGCGGTCAGGCTTAGCCTCACGTAGCATGCCTTGCATGCCGCGGCTTTCTAGCTGGAACACGGCGACGGTATTCGCTTTCTTTAAAACCTCAAAAGCTTTTTCATCATCGAGCGGAATGTCACTGATGCTCCAATCTTTTCGATCCGCATGTAAGGCCTTAATCCAACGCTCTGCTGCTGCCAAGATAGTGAGTGTAGTTAATCCCAAGAAGTCGAACTTCACCAAGCCAATGGCTTCTACATCGTCCTTGTCGAACTGACTAATGACAGAGCTGCTGTCCTGATCTTTGGTTTCTTGCGTATATAGTGGGCAAAAATCGGTTAAGCGTCCAGGTGCAATTAGTACGCCACCGGCATGCATACCCACGTTACGGGTCATACCCTCCAATTGCTCTGCTAATGAAAGTAACTGGCGAACTTCATCTTCATTCTTCTCTCGTTCAGCTAACTGCTTCTCTTCCTTCTTCGCCATGTCAATGGTCATGTATTGACCTGGCTTATTCGGCACTAACTTAGCAATACCATCAACGAAGTTATAGCCCTGCTCTAAAACACGGCCCACATCTCGAATCGCCGCGCGCGCCGCCATCGTACCGAAGGTTGCAATCTGACTCACCGCGTCTTTTCCGTACTTGTCTTTCACATACTGAATGACGCGATCGCGCCCATGCTGACAGAAGTCGATATCAAAGTCAGGCATGGATACGCGCTCGGGATTAAGGAAGCGCTCGAAGAGTAAGTTGTAACGCAGTGGGTCTAGGTCGGTAATACCCAATGAGTACGCCACTAAGGATCCCGCACCAGAACCACGACCAGGCCCTACTGGTACGCCGTTATTTTTTGCCCAGTTAATGAAGTCTGCCACAATGAGGAAGTAGCCCGGGAAGCCCATCTGTGAGATGGTCTTTACCTCAAACACGAGTCGCTCACGATAGCGCGGCATTTCTTTGGCGCGCTCTTCTGGGTCTGGGAAGTTACGCTCCATATGACGCTCAAGCCCAGCCTCAGATTGCGCCAACAGATACTCATCTAAAGTAATACCGGGTGGCGTTGGAAAATCTGGCAAACGAGGTTGGCCCAAGACTAGCGATAAATTACAACGCTTTGCAATCTCCACAGAGTTAGCCAGCGCTACTGGCAAATCTGCAAAACGCTTTTCCATCTCCTCTTGCGTCAAGAAATACTGCTCTTCATTAAATTTCTTTTGACGACGTGGATTGCCAAGCAATTCGCCTTCAGCAATACAGACCCGAGCCTCATGCGCAATGAAGTCGCTCTTTTGCATGAATTGCACCGGATGGGTCGCAACCACAGGCAAATCTAGCTGACTCGCTAAATGACAAGCTAACTGAAGTTGTCTTTCATCTTGCGGGTGCCCGCCCCTTTGCACTTCAATATAAAAGGCATTGGGAAATATTTTTTGAAAACGTTTAATGGCTTTTTTGGCTTGTTCTTCTTGGCCTGCTAGCAATGCTGCACCCACTTCACCCATGCGTGCACCCGAGAGCGCGATCAATCCATAAGCAAGTGTTTTCTTCGCAGTCTTATCTTCCGCTTTTGCAGCAGGCTCACTGAACCATGACAAATCAATTTCAGCGCGGCCACGATTTTGATTATCCAAAGAAGCTCTAGATAGAAGCTGGCACAGATTTAAGTAGCCAGAATGGTTTTGTACCAGCAAGAGGAGTCGATGAGGCTGGTCTGGATCTTGTGGATTACTTACCCACACATCAGCTCCTGCAATCGGCTTAATACCCCCAGAACGCGCAGCAGTATAGAAACGCACCAAACCAAATAGATTGCTCAGATCCGTAATGGCCAGAGCGCCCATCTCATCTTTGACTGCTGCAGCCACCGCATCGTCGATGCGCACCGTCCCATCCGTAATGGAAAACTCAGAATGGACGCGAAGATGTACAAAACGGGGTGAAGCCATGAGATGATTTTAGCTGTGTCCAAGCTCAAAAACCCCTCATCCCCAGCCGACGGCTATCGCGGGCGATTTGCCCCTTCGCCGACAGGGCCACTTCATGCTGGATCCCTTGTTGCCGCCCTTGGAAGCTGGTTAGACGCCCGTGCAAATGGGGGTCAATGGCTCCTCAGAATAGAGGACATTGACACCCCTAGATGCGTGCCCGGAGCCGACCTTCAGATTCAAAGTCAATTACGCGCTTGTGGCCTTTTTTGGGATGGGGGGCCAAGTTATCAATCTAGAAGGCAAGAGCTCTATCAAGCAGCTTTTCAGCGCCTTCATGAGTTCGGCAAACTATATTCATGCTCCTGCTCAAGACAAACGATTGCCAATACCTTAGCGGCAGCGGGTATTCGTACTCCACGTAATCAAGAAATGGTCTACCCAGGAACTTGCAGACCTTCACAACTAATATCCTATACCGACGGTTTGTTAGCAGATAGCAAAAAAGCATGGCGCATTGCCCTTCCTGAAAATTGCCAGATACAGTTTGAAGATCTTTTCCTCGGCATACAGCACCAAGATCTCTCTCGGGAAGTGGGTGATTTTGTTTTACGTAGAAATGATGGCTTATTTACCTATCAACTAGCAGTGGTTGTTGATGATGCGGACCAAGGCATAACCCATGTTGTTCGTGGCAAGGACTTACTAAACAACACTGCTAGGCAAATTTATCTTCAACAACAATTGGGCTACCCAACCCCAAGCTATCGCCACCTTCCCTTAGTGCTAGATACAAATGGTGAAAAGCTCAGCAAACAAACGCTAGCAAGTTCAATCAATACCGAAAATGACAAAAGCGCGCTTGCTGAGCTTCGCAAAGCAGCGGAGCACCTTGGCTTAGGTAGCATGCCTGATGGGAACATCACAATTGCAGAGTGGTTATTGGCGGCTACAAAAGCCTGGAGGGATGTAACAGTGAACGCTCAGTCCAAAGATTGAGTGTTCATTACTGGGTTACTTTTTCTTAAAGCCGCCAAGTAAGGCACCCACCGCAGGCTTAGCAGGAGTGATGCCTGCTCTTTTCGCTTCCGGCAACTGAGCTGCTGTTGCGGAATCCGCATTAGTAGATTTTGGTGCACTACCTGGCTCATAAGGCTTGTAGAAGAACGGGTCCGTGATTTGGCCTGGAGTGGATTTCACATCAGGCAATGGCGCTACTTCTAGTTTGCGCTTCATTAATTTCTCGATGTCATCGAGTAAACGCTTTTCGCTTTCATCGACTAGGGCAATCGCGTCGCCTTTGCTACCAGCGCGACCCGTACGACCAATGCGATGAATAAAATCTTCGGCATTAAATGGCAACTCATGATTAATCACGCATGGCATATCTGGAATATCCAAACCACGTGCAGCCACATCCGTTGCCACTAAAGCTTCGATAGCGCCTGATTTAAATGCTTCCAAGGTTAAGGTGCGTTCGCCCTGACTCTTATCACCATGAATCGCGCCAGCCTTAATGCCATCGCGCTCTAAGGCTCGTGCTAATTTCGCGCAACCTAGACGGCTATTGGTAAAGATAATGCACTGACGCGATAAGCCTTGGCGAGTGCGATTCTCCAAAACTTTTACGATCGCACGTTGTTTATCCATTGAAGAAACTAAATGGACCACTTGTTTTACTGTGTCAGCTGCAGCATTTTGTCTTGCCACTTCAACCGTTACTGGAGAGCGCAAATAACTTTGCGCTAATTTCTTAATCTCTGGTGAGAAGGTTGCGGAGAACAATAGGGTTTGGCGTTGCGCTGGAATCAAGTTAATGATGCGCTGCAAGTCTGGCAAGAAGCCCATGTCGAGCATGCGATCTGCCTCATCCAATACCAACAGCTCTACTTGTGACAAATTCGCTACTTTGGAACCAATGTGATCTAGTAAGCGACCTGGCGTAGCAATCAGAATCTCTACACCATTACGCAATACTTGCACTTGCTCTTTCATATCCACGCCACCATAAACCACGGCAGTGCGTAAATCCGTATGTTTGGAATAACTTGCAGCGTTATCTGCTACCTGCACCGCCAACTCACGAGTTGGTGTCAGCACTAATGCACGAATGGGGTGACGCGCTGGCGATGCACTATTGCTCGCGTGACGCAAAATCTTTTGAATAATCGGCAATACAAAGGCTGCTGTCTTGCCAGTACCTGTTTGCGCCGCGCCCATCAAATCACTTCCCGACAATACATGGGGAATCGATTGCGCTTGAATTGGGGTTGGGTTGTTATAACCCTGTTCGGCTACCGCTTTTTGAATCAGCGGATCTAAACCAAAATCAGCAAAAGTGATTGTTGCTGTAGGGCTGGCAGCAGTTGCTGCGCCAGACCCTGTGGATGAATTGATATCAGTAGTAGTGTTTGTCAAGGTAACTTACAGAATGGCCGCGATGCCGGCCTTAGCGGTCTCAGCATCTTCGGACGATTTAACGCCGGAAACGCCGACTGCGCCGATGGTAAACCCATTTACCTCGATATTGACCCCACCCTCTAACATGCCAGCGATGTGCGGGGCAGATAAGAAAGAAGTGCGGCCATTGTTAATAATTTCTTCGTAAACACGGCTTTCGCGTTTACCCATTGCAGCAGTACGCGCTTTCTCTTGCGCAATATATGCAGATACAGGGGCGCAACCGTCACGACGAATTAAGCCCAACATATGACCACCATCATCACAAACCGCAATGGTCACTGCCCAGTTATTCGCAGCGGCATGCTTGTTAGCAGCTTCCAAGATCTTTTGAACATCTGCTTGTGTGAGGTAAGGTTTAGTTGCCAACATGTTGAATCCTTTTTAAATACGTTTGTCTCGAATATGTTTTATGTGATGAAAATGTCATCTTTACAAGTGCCTGAATTATAAAGGGTGTGGCCAGACTCAAACCTACAAGCCCCGCTACACCGCATTTCTAACGCTTAGGAGATTACTTCAGGAACTCCTGAGCAGCTACTACACCGCTAGCCTTAGGCTTATAGCCCATTGCACCCAAGCTCATTTCTACACCACTCAAAGCAGCCATCAAGCTCAATTCATTGCAGTCGCCCAAGTGGCCAATACGGAATGCTTTGCCTTTAATCTTGCCAAGACCCGTACCTAATGAGAGATTGAATTTCTCAAGCGCATGTTTACGTAAGACATCCGCATCCATGCCTTCAGGTACAGCAATGCAAGTTAATACAGGTGAATAGCAATCTTTATCTTGACACTGGATCTCCAAGCCCCAAGCATTTACTGCTTCGCGACAAGCGGCAGCTAAACGTTGATGACGTGCAAAGATATTATCTAAGCCTTCAACCATCATCATGTCCATAGCTTCATGCAAGCCGTACATCAAATTGGTGCTTGGAGTAGTTGGCCAATAACCATTTTTATTGGACTCTAAAATTTCATCCCAAGCCCAATAGGACTTTGGAAAAGTATTACGCTTACTTGCCTCAATTGCCTTTGGTGATAATGCGTTAAAGCCAATGCCTGGCGGCAACATCAAGCCCTTCTGGGAGCCAGACACCGTCACATCAGCGCCCCACTTATCGTGCTCATAGTCCGCCGAACCCAAGCCAGACACGCTATCCACCAGCAATAAGGCGGGATGTTTGGCGGAATCAATTGCTTTACGTACTGCAGCAATGTTAGAAGTAACACCGGTTGATGTTTCATTATGGACTACGCAAACCGCCTTGATCTCATGCTGCGTATCTTTGCGCAAACGCTCTTCAATCACAGAAGCATCAACACCCCAACGCCAAGAATCTTGTCCTGGCTTTCCAACCACTTCTACATCTAAGCCCAATCGCTTTGCGAGCGCACGCCACAAGTTTGCAAATTGACCAGTTTCATAAAACAGCACCTTGTCACCAGGATTAAGCACATTCACTAAAGCGCCTTCCCATGAACCAGTTCCAGATGCGGAATAAATGATCACCGGTTGCTCAGTTTTAAAAATCTTCTTGATACCCTCGAGTACCTGCAAACCAAATGCACCGAATTCAGGGCCACGATGGTCAATAGTTTGGTAACTAATAGAACGTAGCACTCGGGAGGGCACAGGACTTGGGCCAGGAATATGCAAAAAATGGCGTCCTGATGCGTGGTTATCAAGTTTCAGCATGGTTTGTCTCGCTATTGATCAGTTTTATGGGTTTAAGTACTTAAAAAAGAACTTTGACGTAGTGTATGCCAATTTTTAGTAATTTTCCATTTTGTATACAAATTTATTTAGTTAAATTGCCTAAATATGGCTTATTTATGCTTTATTATGGCTTATTGACTATTTTGTATACAAATTTAGGATTCCAGAATCATGGCAAACGAAACGCTGAATTCCCAGAATCTTCACGAAGCCACCTTCCAGAAGCTCCGCTCTTTATTGGTGGAAGGCAAGATCGCGCCCGGCAGCAAACTCAATGAACGGGAGTTGGCTGAAAGTTTGAGCGTTTCACGCACGCCGATTCGGGAAGCGATTCGTCGCTTAGCGGCAGATGGTTTGGTTGAGCTCATCGCCAATCGTGGCGCCATTGCCGTACAACTGTCTCTTGAAGACGTGATTCATACTTTTGATGTGATTGCAGACCTAGAAGGTTTTTCTGGTGAATTAGCAGCCAACAATATTAGCGATGCCACTCTTTCTGAATTAGAAGCCCTCCAATATGAAATGATGGCTTCCTATGCTCGCAGAGATTTATCAAGCTACTACCAACTCAATCTGCGCATTCATCATCTCATTAATCAAGCGGCAAATAATCCAGTCCTCTCTCGATTATTTACCCAAGTCAATGCCCGCATTGAAGCTTTACGCTTTCGCTCCAACCAAGATGGCGTGAAGTGGGAGAAAGCCGTTGAAGAACATCAAGAGATGTTGGATGCGCTCAAGGCTAGAGACGGCAAGCGCATGCGCAAGATCATGATGCAACACGTTCACAACAAGCGCGATGTAGTCGTGCAATTACTCCAATCTGAAATGCATATAAAGGCAAGCGAGTCATCCGAGTCAACCGAGGCAATCAAATCATGAATAAACCCCTCCACAAAGAACTCCTGATGGATACCGCGCTACTGGCTAAGCGCTTGCGCCAGGAGACCTCTGGCGAAGTGATGACCGATAGTGCAAGTCGCGGGCGCTATGCAACCGATGCCTCTATTTATCAAGCCATGCCTGTTGCGGTCTTTGTCCCGAAGACCGCCGAAGATATTGCCAGCGCTATTCAGATTGCAGCAGAAATGAAAGTACCCGTACTGCCTCGCGGTGGCGGCACCAGCCAATGTGGTCAAACGACTGGTGCTGCATTGGTGATTGATAACACCAAGTACTTTCGCAATATTCTGGATCTCAATATCGAAAAAGGCTATGTAGAAGTTGAGCCTGGCATGGTGCTTGATCACCTTAATGGCTCACTAAAGCAACATGGCATTTGGTATCCAGTGGATGTTTCCACTGCTGCACAAGCAACCATTGGTGGCATGGCGGGCAATAACTCCTGTGGTAGCCGTTCCATTGCCTACGGCAACATGGTGCATAACGTATTGGGTATTGATGCCTGGTTAGCAGATGGTCAGGTTGCACAATTTGGCAACTATGCCAACAGCTCTGGCGCAGCCAAGCAGCTTGGCGATTTTGTTAAAGACCTTGCGTGCACTCTCCAACCTGAAATCGAAGCTCACTTCCCCAAAGTGCTCAGGCGCGTTGCTGGCTACAACCTCGATATCTTTCACCCACAAAGTGAACTTCCTTACACCCAAGATAGCAGCGTCAATCTCGCACATCTCTTGGTGGGTAGCGAAGGTACGCTGGCGTATTTCAAATCCTTAAAGCTTGCGCTAGCGCCATTACCAAAGCACAAAGTGCTAGGCATCGTGAACTTTGCTAGCTTTTATAAAGCGATGGATAGCGCGCAGCATATCGTCAAACTCGGACCCACCGCCGTAGAGCTTGTCGATCGCACGATGATTGATTTAGCCCGCAGCAACCCTAGCTTTAAGAAGACGATTGAGACTTCACTCATTGATCCTGCTGCGCCAACACCTGAAGCCATTCTCCTAGTAGAGTTTTCTGGCGAAGCCCATGCCCCTCTGCTTGAGAAACTCAAAGCCCTTCAAGAATTGATGGGTGACTTAGGTTTACCTGGTTCTGTTGTTGCCATGCCAGATGCAGGTTTGCAAAAAAATCTCTGGGAAGTACGTAAGGCTGGTCTCAACATCATGATGAGTCTGAAAGGCGATGGCAAGCCAGTCAGCTTTATTGAAGACTGTGCCGTACCTCTAGAAAGCTTGGCGGAATACACCCAAGCCTTGACTGATGTGTTCTCGAAATACGGATCACGTGGCACTTGGTATGCCCATGCCTCTGTTGGCACGCTACATGTGCGCCCTATTTTGGATATGCGTCGCGATGGCGCGCAAAAGATGCGCGCGATTGCAGAAGAAGCTTCAGCCCTGGTGCGCAAATATAAAGGCGCATACAGCGGTGAGCATGGTGATGGACTCTGTCGTGGTGAATGGATCTCTTGGCAATTTGGACCGAAGATTACCGAAGCACTTGCGCAAATCAAACAAGCTTTTGATCCGAAGGGGTTATTTAATCCCGGCAAGATTATTGATCCACCCAAGATGGATGATGCAAGCAATTTCCGCTTTCCACCAAGCTACAAAGTTATTCCACTGCAGCCCGCATTAGATTGGTCTGCTTGGAATGTTCAAAATAATCCCGTTACTGAAGAGACTACTGCCCCCGGCACGGGTGGTGATCCTGCGCAAGGTTTAGCCAAAGCAGTAGAGATGTGCAATAACAATGGCCATTGCCGTAAGTTCGACGCTGAGGTGATGTGCCCTAGTTATCGCGTGACTCGTGATGAGAAGCACCTGACACGCGGTAGAGCCAATACCTTACGTTTAGCGCTTTCTAATCAACTGGATCTGCAAGATGAGAGCTCACCTTTAGGTAGTGACGCCATTAAAGAGGTCATGGAGCTTTGCGTCAGTTGCAAAGCCTGTCGCCGTGAATGCCCTACTGGGGTTGATATGGCAAAGATGAAGATTGAGTTCTTATCAGCCTACAAAAAGCGTGTGGGTCACTCATTACGCGATCTTGCAGTGGCTTATTTACCCAAATATGCGGCCACGATTAGCAATATCCCGCTACTGCCATCATTACTCAACCTACGCAATCACTTTGCGCCTATCGCCAAGCTACAAGAATGGGTAATGGGTATTTCTGCACAGCGTAGTTTGCCTATTTGGAAGAGTAAAACCTTTTGGAAACAGAAGGCGGCAAATAACTATCAATACACTCCAGAGCAATTGGCGAGCCAGAGCAATAGAGGCAAAGGTGTTGTTTTGTTGGCTGATACTTTTAACGCTTACTTTGAAGATGAAAATCTCCAAGCAGCCATCAAAGTACTAGAGGCTGGTGGCTACAGAGTACATATTCCTCATAAGGGCAAATGCGAGAGTAAAAACGAGAGCGAAAGCAACAATTCTTCCGCTACAAATACTTGCTCCAAAGAATTTTGCTGTGGCAGAACCTATTTAGCTGCAGGTATGGTGGATCAGGCAAAAGCCACACTAGGTGAACTGGTAAATCACTTGGCACCATACGCAGAACAGAATATTCCGATTATTGGCTTAGAGCCCTCGTGTCTTTTCACCTTAAAGGATGAAGCACTTGTCATGGGTCTTGGTGAGTCAGCAGTGCGCGTATCCAAGCAAGCGCAACTACTAGAAGAATTTTTAGCAAGTGAGGTCAAAACCGGAAATCTGAAGCTGAATTTAAAAGCGGCAAACCAAGAAGTACTCTTTCATGGACACTGTCATCAAAAATCGTTTGCGGCGGTTACCCCAGCACTGGAATTGCTCAAACTCATTCCAAATGCACAAGCTAAGCTGATTGAGTCATCATGTTGCGGTATGGCGGGCAGCTTTGGCTATGAAGCTGAACATATTGCCGTTTCCAAACAAATGGCTGAAGCTAGCTTATTACCTAGTATTCGTAAATCACCAGATAGTTGGGTGATTGCTGATGGTACTAGTTGCCGCCATCAGATTGCAGATGGCGCTAACAGAGAAGCGGTACACATTGCCAAAATATTGGCAGCGCATCTTCAGTAAAAACTTTTATCAAAAGTTAGCGGATTACTCCATAACCAACCATGAGCAAGGTACCCGTTAATAAAGCGGGTACTAAGCGCCTGGTAGGCTTGGATACCATCACACCAATACTGAGTACGCAAACCAAAATGCGGATCCATAAAGGCACGGTCGCCATTAAACCTAATGGCATCACAATCAAACGAATAGTTAATGCTGCAACCATCGTATAGGTTACTGCAGAGAGCCAACGAAAGATCTCGCTGTCTTGATTGATGCTATTAGAAAGTAAGACACCAATAGCTCTGCAAAAGTACGTACCGAGACAGGCGCCAACTAAAGCGATCCATAAACCCCAGCCTGAGAGCGCATCAGCCATGTTATGAATCACATTCATTAGCCGATCACCCCTGCTCTCTTGCGCAAGAACTTACGGTCGATAAAGTAAGCTAGAGTGCCGCCAACCAAACCTGCTGTTAACAGACTGGTATCACGATCAATTAAGAAAAAGATCGGGCCAAAGATACAGCCCATACAAATAGCGATTCGATTAATCCAGGGCTTCACTTCAGTAAATGTCAGTAAGAAGAACAATGGGTTAATAAACACCAAGCCCAAAGTCACCGCGGGCGGAACCATGCCGGCTAGATAAAAACCCAGAATCGTTCCAGGAATTGAAATCAACCAGCAAAGCAAACCTAAGCCCACGAAATAACTTAAGCGATGTTTCACCTCAATCGAATGAAACTCCTTCATGGAGATGGCCCATGCGGTCATCGCCAATAAATGCACTGAGGCATATAAATTACGATTGCGATCTTTTTGATGAAACTGCGGAAAGAGTGTCACTGTCATCGTGACAAAACGTGTTGAGGTCAAAGTCACTGCCAATGCAATTGCCAATACTGAAGAACCAGTGATTGCCATTTCTAAAAGCACGACTTGACCTGGCAAGGCAAACATGAAGAATGTAGTAAAGCTCGTAAACCAAACATCAAAGCCGTTGGTCTTACCCATCGCACCAAAGCCCACCATACCCGCGAATAGAACCATGGCTGGGGCACCAGCTGCATCCCGTATACCCGACCAAAATGCATCCTGACGATTTTGGAAGCGTTGCACTACAGGAGTTTCATGGGAAGACATGGTGTGATTGTAAAAGCTGGGCTCAATCTTTGCTTGTTTCAATTGAGAGAGCCCACTCAATGTGTTCGGCCACTAAAGGGTCTGCAGTAGCCATGGCATTTTGCAAGGCTTGACGTATGGATCGCTTATCTTCATTACTTACTTGAGGGCTAGCTAAGGCATTGCCCAAGCCAACAGCGAGATTACGACGCCAGCGAGCATATCCAATGCGTCGAATCGCACTACCTTCGTGGCGTTGATTAAATTCCGCTTCAGTCCATGACCATAGCTGCAACAATGTAGCCTGACCTAGACCATGACGTTGGACAAAGTCAGGAAGTTGCGATCGCTTGGCAAATTTATTCCATGGGCAAATAAGCTGGCAATCATCGCAACCATAAACACGATTACCCATTGCTTTACGAAACTCGACTGGAATAGCCCCTGGATTTTCAATCGTCAAATACGAAATGCACCGTCGTGCATCTAATTGATAAGGCGCAGTAATCGCTTGTGTTGGGCAGATATCAATACAAGACTGGCATGTTCCACAATGCGCTACTTGAGGCTCATCTACCGGCAAGGGAATATCAACCAAGATCTCACCTAAGAAAAAGGTAGAGCCCGATTCTCGATTGAGTAATAGCGTGTGCTTGCCGCGCCAACCGAGCCCTGCTTTGCGTGCAAGCTCCACCTCCATCAATGGCGCTGAATCCGTAAACACGCGATAGCCAAACGGTCCAATCTTTTCTTCAATCGCTTTGGCAAATTCTTGCAAACGATTGCGCAATACCTTGTGATAGTCGCGACCTCGAGCATAGATCGAGACTGAAGCTTTTATTGGGGTCTCTATGCCTTGCCACTCTGCATCGAAATCGATGTCAGGCGAAAGGTAGTTCATGGACACGCAGATAACCCTGAGAGCGCCTGGTACCAGTAGCCCAGGATTTGCTCGTAAGTCCGCATGACGTTGCATGTAGTCCATGTGCCCATGGCGCCCTTGTGCCAACCATTCTTGGAGTCTTTGGCTGGCGTGACCTAATACGGTATCGGTAATCCGCAGATCATCAAAGCCCAACTCCACCGCCTTTACACCAAGCCATGTACGCAGCGAGGCAGCATCTTCTAGCGATGCTTGACCTGACGCTTGACTTGAAGGATCAGTGGATAAAGGCATATAAATAGAGAATGTAGCCGAATATTTGAAATAAACTAGAACAATGGCCAAAATACCAGAACCACTGGACACCATTACGCAATATTGTAGGCAGGAAGCGGATACCGCTCAGCTCGCCCAAGGCATTGCCGCCAGTATTCAGAAAAAGATAGAACAGAGTCCTGACAGCCATCTCAATATAGCGCTTGAGGGTGATTTAGGGGCAGGCAAAACTACCTTTGCAAAATACCTCATTCAAGGTCTTGGTTATACAGGCAAAGTAAAGAGCCCCACCTATACATTGTGTGAGCCTTACCCACTTCAGGCTGACAACACCCAATACTCTGCACATCACTTTGATCTGTATCGCATGCGCGATCCATTGGAATGGCAAGAAGCTGGGTTTGCAGAATTTTTTGATGTGTCTGGATTTTGTTTAATTGAGTGGCCAGAAAAAGCAGAAGGCACTTTGCCGCCATTTGATATTGAGATCGCGCTTGAGGCCGGAGCAAATGAGAATGAACGATCCATCAAGATCAGCGCATTATCAGAACAAGGTCTGACCCTTTTAAAAAGTATTGGCTAATTCATCCATCCATGCCTAAGCCAAATACTCCCAAGATACTCAATTCACAGGTTAGCTTTTCGAGAAGACGCCATCTCAAAACTACCGCTAAGGCGCTTGGCCTAGTGCTGCTACTGGGAGAGCTTGATCTCGCTTGGGGCGCCAAGATCTTGGGCGTGCGTGTTTGGCCTTCTGAAGACTACACGCGTATTACGCTTGAGTCTGATACGCCTTTACCTATTACCCAGCAGATTCTGACCAACCCTGATCGCTTGGTGGTTGATGTTCAAGGCCTGGAACTCAACCCAACCCTCAAAGATCTCGTTGCTAAAGTAAAGCCGAATGATCCTTATGTCTCACAAATCCGAGTTGGTCAATTTCAGCCGGGTATTGTGCGCTTGGTATTTGACTTAAAAGAACCAATCAAACCACAGCTCTTCACATTAGATCCCGTTGGTGAATACAACTACCGTATGGTGTTTGACTTATACCCAAGCACTCCACCCGACCCACTAATGGAGTTAGTGAAAAATAGCGCCCGCAAGGAAACGGCTTTAGCTAAATCCAATGAAGAAGTCGATTTAATTGCGCAATTTGCTACCAAGAAAGATAAAGAGGTTGCCAAGGCCCCCTCTGGTCCAGTGGCTCAAGCTATTCCAGAGACCAAGGAAGCTGCTGCTCCTGCCAAATACAAGCGCTTGATTACGATTGCGATTGATCCCGGCCATGGTGGCGAAGATCCTGGGGCTATTGGCTCCTTAGGATCTAAAGAAAAGCATGTCGTTTTGTCGATTGCCAAGCGTTTGCGCGACAAGATTGAAAATGAATCATACATGCGCCCTTTCTTAACCAGAGATGGTGATTACTTTGTGCCTTTGCATACTCGAGTACAAAAAGCCAGAAGAGTTGAGGCTGATTTATTTGTATCGATACATGCAGATGCCTTTATTCAGCCTCACGCAAAAGGCGCATCCGTTTTTGCTCTTTCACAGATGGGGGCTAGTAGTACGATGGCGCGTTGGATGGCCAATAAAGAAAATGCTTCAGATTTGATTGGCGGCATCAATATTAAAGTCCAAGATCGACAAGTAGCTAACCTACTATTAGATATGTCGACCACTGCTCAGATTAAGGATTCATTGCAAGTAGGCAATTCTGTCTTAAAACAAATTGGTGGATTTGCGCCCTTACATAAAGGCAAGGTTGAGCAAGCGGGTTTTGCGGTTCTTAAGGCGCCAGACGTTCCATCCATCCTCGTAGAGACCGCATTTATCAGCAACCCCCAAGAAGAATCCAAATTAAATGATGATGGCTACCAAGACCGTATTGCCGATGCCATTTTGAAGGGAATTAAGGACTATTTTGCGAAGAATCCACCCGTCGCCAGACGGGGCAACGCATAGCGATCTTGTAAACACAAGGGCTCAAGGGTAGACATCCCACAACCGAGGAAGAGCCAAGAACTTCTTGCTATAATTTATGGCTTAACTGGGTCGGTAGCTCAGTCGGTAGAGCAGCGGACTTTTAATCCGTTGGTCGCGAGTTCGAATCTCGCCCGACCCACCAGTTATACAGCCACCTTCGGGTGGCTTTTTCTTTTGGTTTCATGAAATGTGTTGTTACTGTATGGACTCAATGTGGGATCTTGTAGACGTTAATAGGTGGGGATCTAAGACGCTGGATGACCGTAGGCGACTATTGGAAGATTTGGTTGGTAAGTGTCGTGTTTCGAGACACTTACGGCATATGGTTTGTCGGGTAACCCGACAAACTACTTGCGACTAATAAGCATATTAAGAGCCCCTTGGTCATACAACTTTTTTGCCGCCTGAACTGGTAATGGGTCTAATTGATTGCCTGACTCACTTAGCACCAATTCCATTGCTTTATCAATACCCAATGCAGGGCGATATGGTCTAAATGACGACATTGATTCTAGCGTGTCAGCAACAGCCAGTATCTTTGACTCTAGCAATATTTGATCGCCTTTTAGTCCCAACGGGTAACCAGAGCCATCAATTCTCTCATGATGCTGTCTAACTATCTCAGCGATTGGCCATACAAAAGGAATTTCCTTAAGCACCTTATATCCATTATTGACGTGATCTCTTAAGATGGCATGCTCATGATCAGTCAGTGCAACTGGCTTCATTAATATTTCAGCAGGAATTGATATTTTTCCGATGTCATGAACCAAGGCGGCTAATTTCAGCCCATGAATTTGATCTGAAGTACAGCCTAACTCCTTGGCAATAGCCTCTGAAATAATGGCTACACGATATTGATGTCCTGCAGTATATGGGTCGCGCAATTCCATAGTTGTAGACATTGCACCAACCATTGACTCTAATGACTTAATCAGAAGTTTTTGAGACTCTTCTTGGCGTAACTTATCTTGTTCTATGATTGCTTGATTTTGCAAACCCTCTATACCAAAAGCAATTTCATCAGCAAGGCCTTCAAATAAATGGATTTCAGGCAATGAAAATGCATTAGCAATGCTTGCATAGACTATTAAGCCACCAATAACTTTTTCCCCTGCTTGCAAAGGAACAGCAACACAGCTTTTAATTCCAAATTTTTGTGCTCGATCTCTCCACGGCAAAAAATTTGGGTCAACATCACAATTATTAACTATGGACGGTTTTTGAGTTCGGATTGCGGTACCCAAAGGACCTCTACCACTGGGCATATTCTCATCCCAGCTCACCACAATTCCATCAGCGTACGCGCTTGCAGAACCCGATACACCTGCAACTAGTAGATCCTTAGTGTGATTTTCCTTAATCAATCCTACCCAAGACACTACGTAAGGAAATTGATTCGTAATTCCTTCACAAACACCCTGAACCAGCTCTAGCTGCGTCTTTGCCCTGAGCAAAACTTTAATTGCATTTGAATAAGCCGCTAAGGCCCAAACTTGTTTCACCAACTGATGATCATTCATTTTTTAATATTAGCCGATAAATTTACTCAATTACGGGATTTTGATTGACGGCTAGAGTCTACTGTGAGAAATTAAATTAAATTAATCATTGCATGGGCTTTATGGGCATATTTGCTCTATTTTTATATTCTCTATCTTTTATAACGCAAGCAGGAACAGCTTTCTTTTCCTTTTTGCTAGCAATCAAATCGCCGACAAGGTACAAGTGGGGCTGGCTTTTTCTATGCCTTGGTTTAACTTTAATGTTAGGGCGAAGAATTAGCCCTATTTTTTCCATATTAGAAACTAATCACTTCAATATGACAGATGCCATTCTTTCCTTGCCAATCTCAGCCTCGCTTTTAATTGGAACTATTGGCATTCACAAACTAATGTCTCAAGTAAATACTGAGAATCAATTAATGTCGATCCTCTCTCAACTTGATCCACTAACCAATTGCTTAAGTCGTACAGAAACTTTATACCAGTTATCTAATGAAATTAAGAGATCCCAGAGAACAAAAAAACCTTTCGCTGTACTTGAGTTAGATATCGACCACTTTAAGCTTATCAATGATGAACACGGCCACAATATCGGCGACGAAGTACTTCACTCATTGGCTACTTATATTAGAAGTCTATTGCGCAGTAATGATCACTTTGGGCGTGTGGGTGGAGAGGAGTTCATTATTATTCTTCCCGATACTGACGAGCAGCAAGCCAAGATAATCGCAGAGCGTATTAGAGAGCAGGTTGAGAGAAAAGTTGACTATAGCCAATCAAGCGTTAAGCCAATTCAGCTGACCATTAGCATTGGCATATGCATTGCTGAAATAACTGGGTCGATTACTGCTATTAATGATTTTTGCAAAGTTCTTATAAAGCAAGCAGATGAGGCAATGTATAGGGCAAAAAATAACGGCAGAAATCAAGTTGCCTTTTAGTGCAGGTTAAAAGGGAATAACTAACTCTTCCATCACATAGCGATAGAAATAATTGGGACCCAAAAATCCTGCTGATTTTCCATAGCCGGCACGAGTTTTAAAGTAATAATCATTTGATGCTACAGGGCTTGTGGCCGCCAACTCATAGAGCTGAGTCGTGGTACTTGGGTCTTGATTGACAGTTTGACGGCCAACCCCAGCTGTGCCATTAATCATCCACCCTTCGTAACGCTTCCTAAAACCAAAAGCGATCATAGTTTCGCTATATTCGGATGGATTGAAATAGTTATTTGGTACGGCAGTATTCGTATCTCGATACTGCCTGTAACGCAATTGAGCCGTAAGCCCATACTCAGGAACTAAATCATAGATTAATTTAGCTTTGACTGTTGGCCTGGTATTAGTATCTGAGAAATACATATTCCCACCCATCAGCACCACCGACAGACGATCAATGATTTTTTGCTCAATGCTGATAGCAGGAAATGTGTAATAAATCCCATTATTCAGCGAATTTTGGGTCTCCACTCGGTCTCGATTTAATAAGGCCTCGATAATTGTTGTATCGGTTGCCTGCAGACTATATGAGCTATCTGTCGCTATTAATTTATGACCATTTTCAAGGTTATAGCTAATGTTTGCGTTATAACCCAGTCCATTTCTAGGGTTAATCGCTTTAGTTAGCAATGTATAGACCTCGGCTGACGAATCCCAAGATCCTTGCGTAAAGTAATTATGTTGATAGTTAATACCAGTGTATTTTTCACCATTACTATACAAAGGCATATATCCAGCGCGATATTTATAAGTCGAAAATCCTTCGCTATCTGATGCTATGTATGCGTTAGGAATTGAAATCGCCTGCGTTGGAGTACTTTGTTGTGCTAGGACAGAACCACTTGCCAAGCCAAGGAAAAAATATATACAACTTTTTAGGGCGCGGCTCATTTCGTACCCCATGATTTTTTAAGATTAAAAAATTCAGAGAAGTACCCATACACACATGCAGGCTGGAGTATTAAGCCGTAAGCAAATACATAAAATACAAATCCAAACCAATTGGCTCGAATATGAAGATGCTCACTCTCAAACATCTTTTTGCCTCTGATGTACATGAGCCAATTTAATGATGCAGCCATTGGCAGCAAGAACAAGGTCATGGGACCAACTATCCAATAAATTCCAAAACACGCCAAAATCAGCCCCGGAATAAATCCAAAGGTATAGGCAATATCCATCAATGGGAACATCGTATTCCACCAAACATATAAGGTGGTTAATCGAGGCCTAAACAACAATAACGGATTTTCCTTAAATGCCTCAATCAACCCTCTGGACCAACGCTGTCGCTGTTTAACAAACTTCTTAAGGGTATTAGGGCAATCCGTAAATACAAGTGCATCCTCGGCGTGACCAATCCGATAACCACGATTAAGCATCTTCCAGGTTAATACAATGTCTTCGCCAACCATCTCCGGCCAACCGCCAAGCTCTAATAAGACCTTTCTGTCATAGAGAGAAAAAGCCCCCTGCGCGACCAATGTGCCTTGAAATAAAGATTGAATTCTTTTAACGCTAGCTATACCCAAGAAATAATCCCATTCTTGCGCCTTTGTGATCCAATTTTCACGAGAATTTCGTATCAGTATTTCACCGGCCACTGCCTTTGTATTGGGAGGATCTGACAAATATCTACCAACCAAATTACGAATTCCATCTTTGAACACATATCCATCAGCGTCAATCGTAATCACTACATCAGTAGTTGAATGACTCAAACCATGATTTAGTGCGGAGGCCTTACCGCCGTTATGCTGTAAATAGATTAGTTCAATATTTGAATGATTTGCAGCAATACTGCGAACCTTATCAACGGTTCCGTCTATTGAGCCATCACTTATTACAATTATTTTTATCTTTTCTGGGTATTCTTGCTTAATCAAACTCATCAAAGTAGCTTCAATTGACATAGCTTCGTTATAAGCGGCAATTAATATAGTTACTGGCAAATATCTTTGGTCAGCAATTACTTTTGGACGCTTATCCAGCAGTAAAGATATAAAAACAAATGCATTCATGAAGCCTGGGACAATTGCGATCATCGTAATCAGAAAATACGCAAATACTCCGCCTATTTGAGTTGCTAGATCGGAATACCAAGGCAGAGAAAGCCAGATTGATAACCCCATCCAACTCAATGAAAAAATTAAGGCAATTGCAAATTTAAGTGTTACTGATATGTACATTGGATTGCCAATATATTTGGGTTAATTTCTCATTCTACGCCAATCAAAGACACCCATTTCTGTTGCCAGAGAACTATCAGCCCAGTAAACATTGGACAAATAGAGCACACATATCGATTTCTAGATCAAGACTTGATTAAATTCGGCTTAAAGTGCATTTTTCCATCAACCCAAAACGCCATCAACATAAATGCCACAAGCGCACAGCCACCTGAAAATAGGAAGGCATATAAAGGCGTAATGGCTTCATAAATCCAACCAAAAATAAACGAGGCTGGGAACAACATCAAACCTGTGACGAGATTGAACCAACCAAAAGCTGTGCCTGCTAGACCCTTGGGCGCCATATCGGCTACCAATGCTTTCTCCACCCCTTCGGTTGCGGCTTTAAACAATCCATAAATTCCAAACAAGGCAAATATTTGGAACATAGAAATCCCAGGCAAGCCCATGGCGATATAAAAGAAAGCAAAAGCAATCCACGCAATCAAAATAAAACGCTTTCGGCCAAACTGATCTGATAAGGCCGATAAAGGCGTTCCAAATAAAGTCGTAATGAGAGAGATGGCTGCCCATAACAAAGGAATATCTGCTTGTGGTACCCCAGCCTCTCTTGCTCTTAATAGCAAGAACATATCTGAGGAGTTAGCCAAAGCAAAGATACCTGCTACAACAAGATATCTTTTAAATTGATTAGGCATACCCTCAAGAGACCAACCAAATTTACTCGCTTGTGGAACGGCTTCTTTGTGGGGCTCTTTAATACACAAGGCAAGCACAATGGTGACGATTGCCGGCACAACCGCCCATAGAAAAATATCTCTGAGTGGCACCCCTAAAGATAAAAATAGCGCAGCTAACAACGGGCCAATGACTGCGCCGGCATTATCCATAGAGCGATGGAGCCCAAAGGTAATGCCTCTCTGATTTTTATTAACGCTTTCTGCCAATAAGGCGTCTCGAGGCGAACTACGAAGGCCTTTACCCATACGATCTGTAAAGCGAATAGCCAGAACCCATAACCAAGAATTGGCGATTGCTATTAGAGGTCTACCAATACCAGCAAGTGAATAACCCAGCACAATCCACGGCTTTGCCTTTTTAGTGCGATCTACGATTACGCCTGAAACTAATTTAAAAATACTGGAAGTAGCCTCAGCAATCCCTTCAATAATGCCCAGCGCCTTTGGACCAGCCATTAATACCGAGGCAAGATATAAAGGCATTAAGGGGTAAAGCATTTCACTAGCCGAGTCATTGACTAGACTAATGAGCCCGATGAGCCACACGGCTCGAGGAAGGGCGAGGATACTTTTAAACATGACGGGTTTAATTTAGCATCTTATTGAGCTGAACTGTCTTATCAAATGACAGCTATTGTCACTAAGAAGCTGTAAGATGTAATTAGCCTTTTAACCAGGAGAATAGCAATGCCCTACGCAATTGAAGTGAAAGCCGGTCAAGAATATTGGTTATGTGTTTGCGGCCTCAGCGGCACAGGCCTATGCAATGGTTCACACAAGACTACAGATAAGACACCAAGTCAATTTAAAGCAACCAAAGATGAGACCATCTATGTATGCGGCTGCACCAAAACCAAAAACAGCCCATTTTGCGATGGGACACATAACTCGCTGTAGTTAAAAGACGGATATTCAAGTGTCGCGTTTCGCGACACTTGGCCTACTAATCATCTAAGTCAAAAGACTCTTGAGACCATTGTTTGAAGTACTTAAGCCCAACCTCATTTTCCAGACCCAATACATCCCTAACAAATAACTCAGTATTCCCAGCTCCAATCAGGATATCAGGACCTATATATTGATCATCTTCAAATTCCCGAAGAATCCTCAATTCCTCTTCTGCAGCATCTACCCCTATCTCAAACTGCCATGTTTTAAGGGTTCGGATTCTTTCAAGATCCGCATTGGAAAATCGCTTATGAACTGAGAGGTTGGTGATCCCTATCTTATATAGAGTCTCATTGTTATCAGTTAGTACGGCAAGATAATAAAGCGTAGCTGGCTTTGTTTGATCAAACCCAGAAACAGCACAGCCAGGACAACCAGATCCTCTTGAATGATTAATGGGCGATTGCCAAAAGGATCCATGCTCCGAACAAATGATCTCCACTTTATCTTGAGCAGATGCGTAGTTGACTTTTGAGTAGTCATATCCATCTCCATGAGTCAGCCAAGCTGCTTCAATAAAATCGTCTGTAGTTAGTCTGCGTTTATCGGCACTGGCTATATCGCTACACTTCGAACAATTAATCCCACGAATATGGGCTGCAGGTAATTGAAAAAATGGGCCATGCTCTTTACAGATGATCTTTACCTTGGTTAAAGCATTGGTGTACTCAACTTGCGAGTAATCATATCGATCGCCATGCATATTTTTGGCATCTTGCAAGAATCGTTCTAATGAATGACTGAGCTTTTGGGCTGTAGATTCACGTCCACAACTGGGGCAATTAAAACCCTTCAAGTGAGACATTACCCGCTGATTAAAGAATCCATGCTCAGGACAAAGGATTTTTATCTTATCCTCCACGCTCTTAAAATCTACAAAAGCGTAGTCATAACGACCGCGATGCAATACCTGCGCCCGAATAATAAAGTTCATAATGCTTAATGGCTTATTGCCACCACAAGCTCGACAACCTTTTCCACTTAGATGATTTGCAGGTCTCTGCTGAAATTCCCCATGTATTGGGCAAATGATCGTGACATCTTTTATGGCGGCGATATATACCATCTTTGAATAGTCGTACTTATCACCATGCACCTCTCGGGCACGTCTGATGAAATCGGCGGCAGTGACTTTTTTGGACAAAATATAGATACGTTAGGTTAATGAAACTTAATAGAAATATTAGCCTATGAATCAGTAAGATTTGTCGGGTAACCCGACAAAATAATGTCGAAACCACCCTGCTCCATCGCCAACCCGATCAAACCCGCAAGACCACCCGTCAACGTCACGCCACTTTCAAGGCAGGTTTAGGTCAATGTCTTGACTACTGTCTATCTACAATTTCACATCTTTTAATCCGTTGGTCGCGAGTTCGAATCTCGCCCGACCCACCACAAATTTGTAGGTACGTACCGGACACATGCTTTACGTCCAGTACCGACCACATGGTTTACACATCTACCAATCACATCCCCAATACTTTGGGACCAAATGGGTTTTCTAGGGCTTGTACCCGCGAAGACTCCATATCAAAGTAAGCCATATCGTAATCCATAAAGCTGACTAGCCACACGTCGTCCTCGACTTGCCGCAATCCTACGTCATGACCAGCGAACACCGTACTAAAGTGAATCTTCTTGCCATCCAAACAGATGCGTCCGCAGTTGGTAACAGTGACGGTTTTATCGTGGAAGGGATAGCTGACATCAGGCAAGCCTTCGTATTTGCGGGCCGATGGCATATACAGATCGGCTGGTTTTTTCATGTCCAGGGCTTGATGAGGACGCTCATAGTTGTACTCATAGATAAAGTCTTCAAACTTATCTTGTTGTTGCAACAGCGTTTTAGCTGGCGGTTTAGTCGTCGCTTGTTTGAGCGTTAAGTGCATGCGTTCATGCCGACCATTTTGCTGAGGATTGCCTGGCTTAATGCGCTCAATCCCAATCCCTAAGCGCAGCCACCACACCGATAAGCTAGAGAGACCATAGAGTGCATTGGCGCACGCAAAGGGCACACCATTATCTGAGCGGATACTGCCTGGCAGCCCATACTCTTTAAAGAGTTGCTCAAAGACGGTAAAGGCCTGGGCTTCTCGGGTACTCTCTAGCCCTTCACAGCAAATCAAAAAGCGACTGGCATAGTCCGTCACCGTTAAGGGGTAACAATACTGCTTGTTACCGAGCATAAATTCGCCTTTGTAATCGACACACCACAGGGCATTAGGCTCTTTGAGATCGGATAAGTTGGTTCCCGTGAGTTTGGGATGGTGGCGACCCCGTTTCTTTTTCACTAAGCCATGGCGATCGAGTACCGCGTGTACTGTACTTTTAGCTGGCAAGGCAATATCGGGGTAATGGGTGTGCAATCGATCCCGCAGTTTAGGAGCGCCCCAAGTCGGAAACTCCTTTTTGAGTTTGACAATGAGTTGCTCGACCTGGAAGGGTAAGTGGTTGGCTTGCCGAAACGGGCGTCTACTGCGATCGGTAAAGGCTTCTAAACCACTATCTTTATAGCGATCAATGATCTTATGGCAAGTCACCCTAGAGATTCCGAACTCCTGGCATAAGGCAGAGATCTTCTCGCCATCTAAGTAACGCGACACAAATTTGAGCTTTTCGTCCATCTTCGTACTAACATTGCCCGGCATAGAGTGGTCCCTCCTATGCCAAAAACTGTAAAGCATGTGTCCGGTATAAAGTGTTAACTATGTGTCGAGTCGTACAGGGCCACCTTCGGGTAGCTTTTCTTTTTGGTTGGTGTAACTGTGGTGACTGCTGACAACAATTGACGATCCTATGAACCGGGTTAAGTGGGGATGGGTACGCTGGGTGACCGTGGACGACTATTGGAAGATTTGGTTGGTAAGTGTCGCGAAATGCGACACTCGGGCATATGAGATGTCGGGTTACCCGACAAACGAGGTTATAGGCAACCAAAAAACCACTCGAAGATGGCCTTTTATTTACTTACAGCAAGAGCTGTCTTTTGAGCAACTTTTGCATCCCATGATTGAATAGGCTGGGCAAAACCTAAATACGCCCGTTACTAGTGGAAGAACCCCTATCCAACCCCAATCTCCAATTTTATCAGTGAGAGTTAATCCGATTAAAACTAAACCGATAACGATCCGAATCACTCTATCAGCACCACCAACATTGCATTGCATATCAACACCTCCCATGGTTATTTGCTACAGTAATTTTTATAAAGCACACTCATAACCTCTAAAGCTGCAGAATTAGATAGTGAATAGTAAATCTGCTTACCCTCTCTTCTTGTTTCAACTAGCTCTTCATTTCTCAAAACTGTGAGCTGCTGAGACAAAGTGGGCTGACGAATATCTAGCGCTGCCTCAAGTTCGCTCACACACTTTTCACCCTGACTAATTTGACACAACAATAGTAATCTATCGCTATTTCCTAGCGTTTTAAGCAGTCTGCAAGCCTCATTAGCTGATTCTTGCATTCTTCCTAGATCCATACTCATAGCCATTTAAGACTTACAGCCCCCATTTAATTTCATCATATGATCATTTTACATTATTATATAATATAATTATATGAATTAATCAGTTAGGCGCAAAGACATGGACAATCAGTTAGGGATTTCAGGCCGAATAGCAGCATTTTTTCAAGGGGCGCAAATTACGCCACTAATAGCTATCCTCGCTTTACTTCTGGGCTTATTTGCCATCATAGTCACCCCACGTGAAGAAGAGCCTCAAATTAATGTAACGATGGCCAATGTCATCATTCCTTTTCCTGGCGCGAGCGCTAAGAATGTAGAGGAAATGGTCTCGATTCCAGCGGAGCAAGTGTTATCACAAATTGCAGGTATTGAGCATGTCATGTCTATGTCTCAAACTGGTCTATCCGTGATCACTGTTCAGTTTAAGGTGGGCGTACCCAGAACAGAGGCATTAGTGAGACTGCATGACACGGTAGCAGCCAACTCAGATTGGTTACCCAAAGGTCTAGGTGTTATGCCAGCCATTATTAAGCCAAAGGGAATTGATGATGTACCTATATTGTCACTTACCCTATTTTCAAAAAATCCCTCAGTAACTTCTTATGAATTAGAGAAGATTGCCAACAAAATAGAAATAGATTTAAAGCGTATTAAGGGAACTCGCGAAGTTAGCACTATAGGAGGCCCAAAAAAAGCCATCCGCATCGAAGTTAGTCCAGAGAAAATGGCCATCAAAGGCGTCACTATTCCTGAACTCAGAATGGCGCTAGAAACTGCCAACCTAGGCATGCCTGTTGGTGATCTTCTTACTGAACAAGGTGCAGTTGCCATTGAAACTGGCCCTTTCCTGAAAAACTTAAATGATGTTGAGAACATCGCTCTCGGGGTGCGCCAAGGCAACCCGGTATATATCAAGGATGTAGCTGCAGTTATAGAGGGACCCATGCAAAATCACCGCTTAGTTTGGCATACAGATGCTACCGATAAGGGCTCTGTAGATCACCCTGCCGTCACGATTTCAGTGACTAAAAAGCCTGGTGAAAATGCTGTTGATGTTTCAAATCAAGTGCTTAACCAAGTGCAATCCCTTAAAGCCACCTTAATACCCAAGGATATTGAGATAGCCGTCTCTCGTAACTATGGCGAAACTGCCAATGAAAAGGCTACCAAACTAATTCAGAAATTAATATTTGCAACCCTATCAGTAGTCGCACTCATTTTCTTTGCGCTTGGACGCAGAGAAGCTGCAATTGTTGGGTCTGCCGTTGTACTTACCTTGGCCGCGACTTTGTTTGCATCATGGGCCTGGGGATTCACAATTAATCGCGTCTCTTTGTTTGCTCTGATATTTTCTATTGGCATCTTAGTCGATGATGCCATTGTGGTGGTAGAAAATGTTCACCGACATCAATTACTCTTCCCCAATAAAAGCCTCGAAGAAATTATTCCTGGCGCGGTAGATGAAGTCGGAGGCCCAACCATATTAGCTACTCTAACGGTTATTGCCGCCCTATTACCAATGGCTTTTATCAGCGGCCTCATGGGACCTTACATGAGCCCCATCCCTATTAATTCAAGCATGGGCATGTTGCTTTCACTTGCAATTGCCTTCATGATCACTCCTTGGATGGCCAGAATTTGGTTGACTAAACATTCAGACAATCAAAAGGAAAAGGCGCACTTTAATCTTGCTCAGTGGATCGGTCCAAAGTTCAAAAAAATATTTCAACCTCTTTTAAGCGATCAATCCGGCAAAAGAAATCGGAAACTACTTGCTGGCGGAGTGATTGGTGCCATTTTAATTTCAATCGCATTGCCAGTGACTGGTCTAGTGGTGCTAAAAATGCTGCCTTTTGATAATAAGTCTGAATTTCAAGTGATACTGGATATGCCACCAAACACGAGGATTGAGAAGACCTCAGATGTTTTGAGGGAAATGGGGGTCACACTTGCAAAATCGCCTGAAGTGAGTAGCTACCAGATATATGCTGGCACCTCAGCGCCAATCAACTTCAACGGCTTGGTGCGACAGTATTACTTTAGGCAAAGTCCAGCATTAGGCGATATCCAGGTCAACTTAGTGGATAAGCATCACCGCTCAGATCAAAGCCATATCATAGCAAGTCGAATTCGACCTGCGCTGCAAGAGATTGCAAAAAAATATTCTGCGAATGTCAAAGTAGTGGAAGTACCTCCAGGACCTCCAGTACTTTCACCAATCGTCGCCGAAATATACGGCCCAACTACAGAAGGACGACTTAGCGTAAGCAAGTCAGCTCGATCTGCGCTGGAGAAAACAGAGGGCGTTGTCGACATTGATGACAGTAGCATTGCAAAATCACCAAAGCAATTTTTGGTGATTGATCGTCGCAAAGCAAGTTTGATGGGCATTTCTCAGCAACAGATTGTCACCACCCTACGCGCCGGACTCTCCGGAGAGAACGTCGCCTATATACATGATGAGTCGAAATATCCCGCGCCTACAGAAATCCGACTCCCTAAGAATAAACAAGATTCATTAGATGAACTTCTGAAGTTAACTATCAGAAACTCACAGCGAGAGGCCATTCCCCTAAGCCAATTAGTTTCGATTGTAGACGCCGATCGTGAGCAGACTATCTATCACAAGGATCTTCTTCCAGTGAATTATGTGATTGGAGATGCTGCAGGAAAAATTGATAGTCCTCTATATGGACTATTTAAAGCCAGATCCCTGACAAAGGAAATTAAGGATCCACAGGGTAAAGAGGTGGAAGAATTCTTTACAGCAGCCCCAACCGATCCCTACCAACATTACGCCATCAAATGGGATGGCGAATGGCAAGTTACCTATGAAACCTTCCGTGATATGGGCGCTGCCTATGCAGTTGGCTTAATACTGATTTACCTTTTGGTTGTAGCGCACTTTGGCTCCTACCTTACGCCGCTCGTCATCATGGCACCAATCCCCCTTACCATTATTGGGGTCATGCCTGGACATGCCCTATTGGGTGCGCAATTCACGGCGACCTCCATGATTGGTATGATTGCGCTAGCGGGCATCATTGTGCGCAACTCAATACTACTAGTAGACTTTATTAATCTGCAGGTTCGTGAGGGCATTGCATTCAAGGATGCTGTAGTTGATGCAGCAATCACCAGGGCGCAGCCGATTGCGTTGACAGGCTTAGCCGCCATGTTAGGCGCCTTCTTTATATTAGATGACCCCATCTTCAATGGCCTTGCCATCTCTCTAATTTTTGGAATTCTGATCTCGACTGCTTTAACGTTGGTCGTCATTCCCTTGCTCTACTACACAACCTACTCGAATCGAGTTGACAGAATTCTCAAATCAACCCATTAATTCATTAAAGGAATTCATCATGACATCCTGGCAACTAGTTCGCGTTATAGCGGGAGCTTTCATCTTAATTTCTGTGGCACTTGGAGCACCTTCGAGTCCATGGTTTATCAATGAATGGTTCTTGGCATTCACAGCCTTTGTTGGCGCCAATATTTTGCAAAGCGGTTTGACTCAATGGTGCCTAATGGAAAGCATTGTCCGAAAACTAGGCCTCAAAGCTGGTGCATAAATTCAAAGGTCCGCAATGAAACCCTTCCATATAAAACCTTTATCAGTAGCCATAATCGCACTGCTGGCAATATCGTCAAGTCCAATATTAGCGACAAGTCTCATAGATGTCTGGCGAGAGGCGCAAAACAGAGACCCGGAGTTCATCGCGAGTCGCTATGAGCAAATGGCAGGGGAAAAGAGGCGTGATCAGGGAACATCACTATGGCTTCCCAGCATTAACTTGACAGCCCTAACTGGCAGCATGAGCTACAACACCACTACTACAGGCGCTCAATTTTATGCGCCTGGAATGGGGACGTTTAATGGGGCAAATTTTAATACCTCAGTCAACAATGGATTTGTGAACCGGTATACCGTTGGCGCTACTCAATCAATCTATAACCGCGAACGCCTTTCTCAAAGTAGACAGCTAAATCTTTCAGCAGACGCCTCTAATCTCGGTGCCTACATAGCCAATCAAAATTTAATTTTGCTTGTGGCAGAACGGTACTTTGATGTGCTTAGCGCTGAAGAAGCCGTCAGATTGATCAAAAAACAAGAGGCTGCAATCACCAATACTCGCCAGCAAATTGAAAAGCGTTTCAAACTTGGTGATGCTAGCCAAACTGATATGCAAGAAGCGAATGAAAGATTAGATAGTGTAAAAGTGAGAGTCTTAGATGCAACAACGAATTTAACAGTTAAAAAATTGGCTTTACAAGATTTGTTTGGTGGCCCCGTAAATGTTGATAAGCTTAAAATTAGTTTAAATTCCAGTCAACTTACTCTTCCTAGCATTGACACCTATATAGCGAAATTGAAATCTCAGAACATTCAACTTCAAATGCTTTCCATCCAGGAAAAGGTTGCGAAAGAAGAGGCTGAAAAGTATGGAGCTATTACCTCACCTAAGCTTGATGCAGTAGCTCAATCCTCAAAAGATAATTTGAGTGGTTCTGGTAATTTTGGCCCTGCTAGCAATACTGCAACCAATAACTATCTTGTAGGATTGCAACTCTCTATTCCTCTATATACTGGCGGATATCGCACAGCCAAGCAAGAAGAGTCTTTGTTATTAATTGAAAAGACAAAGGCTGAGTACAGTAAGTCTGAGCAGAATTTGGAAAGAACTTTAAGATCTGTGTGGTATTCACTTAATTCTGCAAAAGATAAGTTAAACGCCCTATCAACTGCTCAAAAAACAGGCGAAGCCAGACTGAAGTCTACTCGCGTTGGCTATTCCAATGGATCTCGCACGACTATGGAGTTATTGGGGGCTGAAAGTGATTTAATCGCAAATGACTATGCACTCTATATGGAGAAAGTTAATTACCTACTCAATCGCTTACGTCTTGCGGCACTTATAGGAGAGATCTCTGAACAAGATCTTTCACTAGTAAACGCATATCTCAATTAATACACCAAAGGCAATCGCACACTCATATTTTAGCTGCTCAAACCCTTATGCTATTGGGGTTTTGAAGACCCACGACTTCTTTTAATCCGTTGGTCGCGAGTTCGAATTTCGCCCGACCCACCAGTTATACAAAAACCCCTTGAGAATGAACTGACCCCTTTTAGTTGGATTGGGTGTCCAACTTTTGTGGGTCAGTTCAATTCTAGGGGCTTTTTCTTTTGCGCCTCATCAATTTACCCCAAGTTCAATCAAAATCCCAAATCTCATGTAAATCTAGACGCATTCGATAGTACGACTCAAGCGCATCCAAGCGCATTAGATCAGCAGATAACTGGTTTTCGTTTGCAGCCTTCCTAGCAGCAATCAAATCTGCAATCGTTCCTTCGCCCAGTACGTATGCTTTTTCAGCAGCTTGTGCAGCATCATTTTGACTCTTTGCTGAATCAAGCAAGGTTTCTGCCGCTACTTTTCGACTCATCATCTGAGACCAAAGACGCTCAAATTCAACACTAATTCGTTGCTCTGTTTCCAGGACTCTTTGACGAGCGACTTCAGCCTCAGAGGCTGCTGCAGAAGCATTTGAGAAGCGAGCACTTCCGGATATAGGAAAAGATAGACTCAAACCACTAATCCTTTCTGCACCACCAAATTCGTTTGCAGTGTAGATTCCGATAGTTGGGTCCGGCAATCTATCCAAACTAGTTCGTTTAGCCTGTAGATCAAAACGCTCTGCATCAGATTTGACTAGCTTTAACTCATGACTTCTTTCTAAATACTGTTGTCGCAATATCTCTTTTTTGGTCTGCAGATTGGGAATGGCCTCCCATTTAAAGTTCTTGATCAATGCAATGCCCGGGTATCGCTGGGTTACCGCCTCGCCACTTGCCCCCTCATGCGCCTTTGCGAGCTCAAGAAATGCCTTCAACCTACCTTGCTCAGCTGTTGCCAACTGAGCATCTAATCTTGCAACATCCCCGACCTTGTATCGAACTTGAGCGATTCTGCCGATTTGATCTCCTAACTGACTATTTTTTTCAGCAACAATGCGAGACTGCAATGCCTTTAAATAATTGAACCAGGTTGCTAATAAATCTTTGCTGGTTTCGTGCATCGTGTCAGCAAACTCAATGCCCGCAAACGTTTTTGTTGCGTCTGAAATTTTTTCGTCTACGCCGCCTTTGCCCCAAAAGCGAATAGGCTTCTCAATACCAGCCCAGTATTCCTGATAGGTTGTGGCAACTGGGATATTGGTAACATTTCGACTTTGACGAGTGCCCCTGACAACGAACTCTTGAGAACCTGAAGCAATCGCATCTGCTTTTGAATTGAGCGAACTTTTTCTAGCATCTGCCGCCCCAATTTTAGGACTCGCATAAAGTGCATTTTTTACCTGGTCATCTGTTGGCAGTAAGTTAGCAGCTTGAATAGAGGTAGCTATTGCAAGTAATGGCAACAATAGAATCAACTTTTTCATTTTTTGATCCTTTTCATTAATTCCACAGCACGATCAAAATGAATCTCCCGCTTTAATTCCTCCCAATTTCTCAAGGCTCCAAATCGCTCGTAGAGCTTGGGCAATAGTAGTAGCGTCAATAACGTAGAGCTTAGTAGCCCGCCAACTACAACAATCGCCAATGGACGCTGAATTTCAGAGCCCGGACCTGTAGCAAACAAGAGCGGAATCATCCCCAGAGCCGTGATTACGGCAGTCATTAAGACCGGGCGCAATCGCCTCTCAGTGCCAAAATGGATTACATCAGACATGGAATCGCCTTTTGCCAAACGCTCATTAAAGTGAGTCACCATGACTACGCCATTTAGTACAGCGATACCTAGTAATGCAATAAAACCCACGGATGCGGGTACAGATAGGTATTGCCCTGATATGGTCAATGCAACAACACCCCCAACTAAGGCAAATGGGATATTCAAGAAGATAATTCCGGCCTGGATAGCGGATCCAAAGGTAATCATCAAAATTGCAAAAATTAAACCCAGAGCAATAGGAATAACAATCGCCAATCTCGCGGCAGCCCTCTGTTGATTTTCAAACTGACCGCCCCAAACAATATTTAAAGATTTTGGGAAATTGAGAGCTGTCACTGCAGCTTGCGCATCCTTAACAAATCCTGCCAAATCCCTACCATCAACAGATACCTGAATACTGGCAAACCGGCTGGACTGCTCATGGTCAATACGTATAGGGCCATCTATCTGCTTGATATCCGCTAGCGATGATATGGGCCAGGCCTTTCCATCTGGAGCTGAAATTAAGAGATCGCCAAACGCTTCGGGACTAGTACGAATATAGTCATTACCCCTTAAAACTAGTGGGGTCCTGATTACGCCATCTAAGACAATACCAAGATTTTCACCTTCAATTTGGTTGCGCAATCTTTGCTGTAAGTCTTCAATCGAAAATCCGGCTTGTCCAGCAACGGTGCGATTAATCTTTAGACTCAAATATTGCATACCCTCGGCTCGAGGAGCAATAACTTCGGCCGCACCCTTGACATTTCGGACCGCACTTGCAATATCCTGAGCAGCTTTATTAATTTCCGCCAAGTCACCGCCAAAGATTTTGATGGCAACATCACCACGAGTGCCCGTAAGCATTTCCGAAACTCGCATCTCAATGGGCTGAGTAAAGCCATAAACAAGCCCTGGAAAGTTCTCAAGAGCTTGTCTTAATTTATTGGCAATATTGTCCTTATTTCCATCCCACTCGCTCTTAGGCTTAAGAACCAAAAACATATCCGTTTCATTCAACCCCATGGGATCCAATCCCAAGTCATCTGATCCGGCTCTAGCAACAATTGATTTGATTTCTGGAACATCTTTTAAGAATAGCTGCTCCACTCGCGAGTCAACCATGAGTGATTCTTGCAAGGAAATTGATGGTAGCTTTTGCAACTGAACCAAAATATCGCCTTCATCTAGGGTCGGCATAAAGGTTTTGCCGACAATCATATAAAGCAGAACCATAACTACTAGCCCAATACCAGACCCCCTATATAGCCACTTAGTGTTACCCCAGATGTGATTACGCCAATCGATATATTTTTCCGAAATTCTTCTCATAAACCGAGTTTCTTCATCAGCCTTACGCTCTAGAACAAAAGAGGCCAAAGCAGGAATAACCGTAAATGCAATCAATAAAGATGAACCCAGTGCCATCACGATAGTTAAAGCCACAGGAGAAAATAATTTTCCCTCTAATCCCTCAAGGCTCAGTAGAGGCAAGAAGACAACAGCGATGATGAATACACCAGCAACTACTGGCTTTACCACTTCATGAGTGGCAACAGAAATAATGTCTGTTTTTGTGAGAGCATGGGATGTATTGGGGTCTCCAAATGCCGTTTCTACATTTTCAACAACGACTACTGCAGCATCAACTAACATGCCAATTGCGATAGCAAGGCCCCCTAAACTCATGAGGTTTGCAGTCAGACCAAAAGCCTTCATCAATATGAGAGTAGAAAGAATTGATAAAGGCAATACAGCCGCCACAACAAGTGCAGCACGATAACCACCTAAAAATAAATACAAAGTAATGCATACTAATACTGTTGCTTCTAGTAGAGCTTTGGTAACGGTTCCAGCTGCTCGCGAGACAAGCTCGCCTCGGTTATAGAAAGTATTAATCGTCATGCCTTTTGGCAGCCTTGGGGATATTTCTTTTAACTTTTCTTCAATAGAATCTACTAGTAGACGTGCATTTGCTCCACGCAACCCAAGAACTAATCCCTCTACTGCCTCACCTTTGCCATCTTTAGTAACAGCCCCATACCGAGTCGCTGATCCAAAATGAACTGTAGCTACCTCATCAAGCATGACAGACCCACCACTGGCTTTTGGGATTTGAGTTTTTTTTACATCATCCAGTTTTTTTACTGCGCCTTCGACTCGGACAACCAGAGTTTCTTCGCCCTGATCAATACGACCAGCTCCATCATTACTATTGTTGGTCATAACTGCTTTGCGTAGATCAGCCATCGTGACACCACGAGCTGCTAAACGAGCAGGGTCAGGGATAACTTCATAAGTCAAAATCTCGCCACCTAAAACATTCACCTCAGCAACCCCAGGGATAGTTCGCAGCTCGGGACGAATCGTCCAATCCAGTACGGTACGCTTATCTCTCAAACTAAAACCCTCACCCTCTAAAGTGAACATATAGATTTCACTTAATGGGGTGGTGATCGGAGCTAATCCTCCTGTTGCGCCAGGTGGGAGATCTTTAGTAAAGGCATTAAGGCGTTCAGAAATTTGCTGGCGAGCCCAATAGATATCAGTACCATCGTCAAAATCGATTGTGATATCCGCGATGCCATACTTAGAGACGGATCTGACAATACGCTTTTTGGGAATACTCAGCATCTCGATTTCAATTGGGCGCACTACTCTTTGCTCAACTTCCTCAGGGGTCATTCCAGGAATCTTCAGGATGATTTTGACCTGAGTAGGAGAGATGTCAGGAAATGCATCAATTGGTAGGGTCAGCCATGCGTTGATACCAAAAAGTACCAATGCAATTGCCATAGCCAATACGAGCTTGCGAAAATGCAAACTAGCGTCAATTACTTTAGTAAACATTACTCGTCCTTTTGCGCTAAGGCTTTTAACGATGCAATGCCCGTGACTGCTACTTTGACTCCACTAGACAGCGGCGCCTGAATCGAGGCCAGATCATCATCACTAGAGATCACAGATACCGGTTGAAGGATCACTCCAGTATTAGTCAGCATAAAGATCGCGCTTTGGCCCTTCCAGCTTGTAATCGCCCTAGAAGGTACCTGCCATAAAGTTTTGTCTTGGCCTTTTGGCTTCATTTTGGTTTGAATAGTTGCGTTAACCACCTCACCCATTTGTAACGTGCCGCGCTCTTCTACCGATGCTCTTACCCTAGCAGACTGAGACGCACTGACGGCCCGGGAGACGCCGGTCACTTTTGCTTTAGCATTACGCGAGGCAATCACAATCTCATCACCAGGCTGAATTCCCATTGATTTAAATCCAGATGTATTGATCTCTAAGTTAAGAGTGGATATATCAGCGATCCTAAAAAGCAATGTCCCAGTATCGACTCGCTGCCCGATTAAGTTATGAGCTTCGACAACTGTGCCTTGGATAGGCGACTTTAGAGCACCTGTGGCGTATGAATTAAATGCATCCTTGTTTTTGGGGCCATCAAAGTTGATACCTGCGGCCTTTAATTCAGATTGTCTTGCCATCAACATGGCGTTTGCATTTTCTGCTTTCGCTTTTGTGATGTTGAGGCGAGATTGAGGAATAATGCCTTCCTTAAATAGCTCATTATCTCGGACCAAGGCTTCTTTAGCTAGGCGAGCATCCGATGTTGCCTCTAATAATTTTTGCCTAGAATCTCCCATCTGCGGACTTGTGAAGTAAGCCAACGGAGAGCCCACCTTCACTTGATCACCTACACCTACAACCATTTGGCTAAGCTGGCCTGGATATGGAGCGGAAAGGATCGCTTGCTTTTCTGGCGGCACAGTCACAGATGCGCTAACCAGTACAGAACCTGAATCCACAGGAATAGCCTGGACAAAATTTACCCCCATCACAGCCTGCTGGCTTGAATTTATAGCCAATGATTTGGGTGAAAATTCTGCAGCAAAAATATACTTGCTACAAATGATGGCAACAGAAAAAATGCAAATAAATCGAAATGGATACATAGCAACCTCTAAAAATGCTGAATAGAAACTCAGATAGCGCGAAGAAATCACGCAAAAATTTAGAGGTAGTTTGGCGAGGCTAGAGAAATAGGTGGACTATTTTGAGAATAACGTTGGTGAGCATATCTCTCAATGCTAGAAAAGAGCGGGCTTAAGACATTGCTAAGGCTTAGATTAGCAACACCAAACAAAACCAATACATAAAACGCACAAATAATCAGATCTATCTGATCGGCTTGACGGGAGGCTGGCACCCCAACCTCTGGAGACTCTTCAGAAGAGCTGGTAACAAATGACTTACCCACTTCTGAAGCAACTGCTGCCTCAAAACCAGTATTCACTACGTGTAGGTGCAATCCAAACTGAGTTGAAGCCCCAGTATGTGCATGTAAAAAAGGAGTCAATAGCTGCAAAATTACAGCTAGTAAGAACATCAGAACAAGAAGGTACCTAGACCTAAAAAAGCTCATTTTTTCAATTTTACATCTGAAATATTTCAATTGGTTGACATATTTAGATTGAAGTAGCACGAGCGATATTTGACGTGTACAGATCTGTCATTTTAAACGACAGCTTGTTTGATTTAAATCAAATTAACTCTAATAAAGCGATATCTTTAGCTTGAAAATTGCATGACACCCTTCTCAAATAGGCATAAGATTGCACATATAAAGGGGAGAAATCATGAATCTATTTCGAACAACCCTAATCGGAGGCATATGCCTTTCGAGCATTCATTTTTTCTGGGTAATTCTGGTCGGTATAGGTTTGGCTCAACCGCTACTCAATTTCATCTTTAAGCTTCACATGCTCAATTCACCATTTCAAGTTCAGCCATTTGATCCTTTACTTGCCGTAGGACTTATTACTATTACCTTTTTAATTGGCTGCTTTTATGGTGCTGTGTTTTATCTTATTAAAAGCAGATTTAAATCCTAGGTCTTTAATATGAGCATTCTTCTCTTAATTCTGTCGCCAGCATTATTTGGATTATTTTGGATCATCCGTTTCCAGATTTGTGCAGCTCGTCGAAGACGGCTTGTAGACACCTATGGAGTTGACCCTTCAAAACTTAGAAATATGAGTTGTAAGGAAGTAACCGACTTACGAAATCGTATTGAGGAAGCGAAGGATCAAGGAGATGCCAATGCCCTTGAAACAGTGATTAAGCCTTATAGACCCTAGATCCATAAATATCGTCAACCAAATAAACGTAGTTTTAATCAATAGACTTAGACAAAGAAAGGCTAACAAATGAAAATATTGCTACCCATCGATGGTTCGAAATCATCTTTAAATGCCGCAAAGTATGTCGCCAAACTCGCATCAAACTCTCGAAGTCCAATAACAGTGACCCTAGTTAGCGTTCACGATGATACAGGTCTTACTCACGTCAAGCAGTTTGTATCCAAGAGCGTGGTAGATGACTATTTACGCGAAATCAGCGAGAAAGAACTAAAACCCGCTCAAAAGGTCTTAGATGCTGCGAGAGTCAAACACAGCATGGTAATTAAGCGTGGGCATATTGCTGAGGAAATTATTACCTTGGCGAATAAGGACAAGGTTGACATCATAGTAATGGGTGCAAAAGGGCGTAGCGCTCTACTAGACGTATTAATTGGGTCAGTGGCGCAGCGAGTATCTAGCCTTGCCAAACAACCTGTACTGTTAGTGAAATAAACCTTGGCTTTACTACTTTAATAAAGAGGGCTCTTGACGAGCCCTTTTTTACCACTCGGTTGACTGAGCACGGTCAACCCAAAACGCCATCAACATAAATGCCACAAGCGCACAGCCACCTGAAAATAGGAAGGCATATAAAGGCGTAATGGCTTCATAAATCCAACCAAAAATAAACGAGGCTGGGAACAACATCAAACCTGTGACGAGATTGAACCAACCAAAAGCTGTGCCTGCTAGACCCTTGGGCGCCATATCGGCTACCAATGCTTTCTCCACCCCTTCGGTTGCGGCTTTAAACAATCCATAAATTCCAAACAAGGCAAATATTTGGAACATAGAAATCCCAGGCAAGCCCATGGCGATATAAAAGAAAGCAAAAGCAATCCACGCAATCAAAATAAAACGCTTTCGGCCAAACTGATCTGATAAGGCCGATAAAGGCGTTCCAAATAAAGTCGTAATGAGAGAGATGGCTGCCCATAACAAAGGAATATCTGCTTGTGGTACCCCAGCCTCTCTTGCTCTTAATAGCAAGAACATATCTGAGGAGTTAGCCAAAGCAAAGATACCTGCTACAACAAGATATCTTTTAAATTGATTAGGCATACCCTCAAGAGACCAACCAAATTTACTCGCTTGTGGAACGGCTTCTTTGTGGGGCTCTTTAATACACAAGGCAAGCACAATGGTGACGATTGCCGGCACAACCGCCCATAGAAAAATATCTCTGAGTGGCACCCCTAAAGATAAAAATAGCGCAGCTAACAACGGGCCAATGACTGCGCCGGCATTATCCATAGAGCGATGGAGCCCAAAGGTAATGCCTCTCTGATTTTTATTAACGCTTTCTGCCAATAAGGCGTCTCGAGGCGAACTACGAAGGCCTTTACCCATACGATCTGTAAAGCGAATAGCCAGAACCCATAACCAAGAATTGGCGATTGCTATTAGAGGTCTACCAATACCAGCAAGTGAATAACCCAGCACAATCCACGGCTTTGCCTTTTTAGTGCGATCTACGATTACGCCTGAAACTAATTTAAAAATACTGGAAGTAGCCTCAGCAATCCCTTCAATAATGCCCAGCGCCTTTGGACCAGCCATTAATACCGAGGCAAGATATAAAGGCATTAAGGGGTAAAGCATTTCACTAGCCGAGTCATTGACTAGACTAATGAGCCCGATGAGCCACACGGCTCGAGGAAGGGCGAGAATGCTTTTAAACATGACAAGCTCAATTTAGCATTAATCCGTTAGACGCGAGTTGAAATCTCGCCAGACCCGCCAGTTATACAAAAGTCCCTGGATATATCTGAACTGACCCCTTTTAGCTGGATTGGGTGTCCAACCAAGGGGGTTTTGTTTTATGAGCAAGTACAACAAGCAGTTCAAGCTAAAGGTAGTTCAGGAGTTTTTAAAGTCAGGTGGTCTTAAGCGGGTAGGCCACTTATTTGAGATTAGTCACGCAGATGTCCGTAAATGGGTTCTAGCCTATCAAGCACATGGGCACAGTGGCCTATCCCCAAAGCGGCAACACTACTGTCCGCAGTTCAAATTGCAAGTTCTGCAGTACATGGCCAAGCACCAAGTATCAGCTAGACCAACTGCTGCCCACTTTAGGATTGGCAGCATGACCACCATTTTGCAGTGGCAACGCCTCTACAATGAAGGTGGCATTACTGCTCTAAAACCTAAGCCCAAGGGAAGGTTGTCCATGTCCCAGTTCAATATCAAAGCACTGCTTAAAAAGCCCATCTCTGAGCTCACCCCCGAAGAGTTGCGAAGACGTTTAGAGTATGCCGAAGCAGAGGCTGCCTACCTAAAAAAGTTAGAAGCCTTAGCTCAGAGCAAAGCAGCAAAAGAGAACAAGCCCAAGTCATCACTGAGCTAAGGCCACATTACCGTTTACTCGATTTACTGACCATCGCCAAGATGGCTAAAAGCGTTTATTACTACTGGGTTAAGGTCGGTAGTAATCGATCCGACCCCTATCAATCTGCTAAAGAGCAAATTACGCAGATCTTTAGCGCCCATCAAGGGCGCTATGGCTATCGGCGGGTGCACTTAGAACTGCGCAACCAGCAGCAATATCTAAACCACAAGACCGTGCAAAAGCTCATGACTCAGCTAGGACTCAAATCCCTAGTCAGACCGAAGCGCTACCAGTCTTACAAAGGCTCTGTAGGTAAGGTGGCTCCCAACTTGCTGGAGCGCAACTTTGAGACCAGTAAACCCAATCAAAAATGGGTGACCGATGTCACGCAGTTCAATGTCAAAGGCGAGAAGGTGTATCTCTCACCAGTCTTAGATCTGTATAACGGCGAGATCATCTCCTATGAGGTTGCCGATCGACCTCAGATTAGTTCGGTCATGCAAATGCTCCAAAAGGCTTTTAAACAACTCAAAAAAGAAGATAGGCCTGTGTTGCACTCAGATCAGGGCTGGCAATACCAGATGGGGCTTTATCAGCAAGCCTTAAAGGAGAAAGGCATTACTCAGAGCATGTCTAGAAAAGGCAACTGCTTAGATAACGCCGTAATGGAGAACTGGTTTGGGATTATGAAAACCGAGTTCTTCTATCAAAAGAAGTTTGCAGATGTCCCATCTTTTAAAAAGGAGCTTAAGGAATACATCGACTACTACAACCATGATCGTATTAAGCAAAAACTAAAGGGATTAAGTCCGGTGCAATACCGTACTCAATCCCTTCTGGTAACCTAACTAAACTGTCCAACTTTTGGGGGTCAGTTCACTCGGTGGGTTTTCCTTTTTGGTTACGGTAAATGAGATGACTATTGGTAACAATCCAAGATCTTATATGTCGCTATGGATCAGGATGTGATGCGTTAGGCAACCGTAGGTGACTATCGGAAGATTTGGTTAGTAAGTGTCTTGTTTCCGGACACTTGTGGCACTTGGTTTGTCGGGTTACCTGACAAAATAAAACCACCCGGAGGTGGTTTTATCAAGAGTTATTCTTCAGTAATATTTTTATCTTTAATAATTTTTGCCCAAGTAGCAGATTCCTTAGCCATAAATTTTGCTAAATCCGCTCTGCTCATTGGAGCAGGACTAAAGTTGTGCTCGCCAAGTGCAGCAATCACAGACTTATCACTCAGGACCTTTACAAGAGCCTTATTCCATCCATCCAAAATTGGCGTTGGCGTTTTTCCTGGAGCCATAAATGCATACCAATTTGTAGAGTCAAATCCTGGATATCCAGACTCAGCAATTGTTGGGACCTTTGGATAAAAAGGAGAACGCTTTGAACTAGTTACTGCCAATGGAATCAGTTTTCCCTCTTTAATAAATGGGCCCGCAGTTGATGGGGATGAGTAGTATACAGAAACCCTTCCCGATAACACATCGATCATTGCTGGATTACCGCCCTTATAAGGCACATGAACCATATCGATGCCGGCAACCGCATCAAATAATTCACCTTGTAAGTGTGATGCGGATCCACTACCTGTAGAAGCAAAAGTCAATTTGCCCGGCTCTTTCTTTGCCAATGCCACAAGATCCTTCAAACTCTTCACACCCAAAGATGGAGGCACCACT
Source organism: Polynucleobacter sp. MWH-UH25E (assembly GCF_018687095.1). Classification (NCBI taxonomy): domain Bacteria; kingdom Pseudomonadati; phylum Pseudomonadota; class Betaproteobacteria; order Burkholderiales; family Burkholderiaceae; genus Polynucleobacter; species Polynucleobacter sp. MWH-UH25E. The sequence continues at coordinate 1,947,421 of NZ_CP061286.1, forward strand.
AAGATATTCGGAAACATGAGACCCATTGTTAAAGGCGCAAGATCTTTAACGGGATCATATGAAATCTTCATCATGTGCGGAGCAATGGTTAAAGGGCCAATTGACCCCAAGAGAATCATTGAACCGTCCGTCGGGCCATTCGCAACTACGCCGTGAGCAATATTACCGCCAGCACCTGGCCTGTTATCCACCACCACAGCCTGACCTATATCCTCCCCAAGCTTTTTAGCGATAACGCGAGCAGCAGTATCTGCTGAACCCCCAGCCGCAAAGCCCACAACCATTGTTACCGTCTTTTTAGGCGGAAATTCTTGGGCAATGGAAATGCTCGGCAACAAAAGTGCCAACAAAATAAATTGAATCAGTTTTCTAGTTGTCATCATATTCTTTCTTAATTGAATAATTTACCAAGGCAATGCGGGCAACATCGGCTTAAGTCCAGCCTTCTGAATAGTTGGCGCAGCTTTGGGGGAAGCCAGAAATGCGATCAGATCTCTAGAAGCATTTAGGTTTGCAACATTACTAGTAATGCCCGCGGAGAACAAAACGGTTTGCTGAACTTCTGGAGGAATCTCACCAATGAAATCAATTCCCGGAATGGGAATCAATTCGCTAACCTGCTGAAAACCCAGCTCTGCATCACCTCTTGCTACTACAGTGCCAACGCGCTCGCTATAAATCTTTTTCGCTGTTTTACTCATTTGCTCGGCAATCCCCAATTTAGGAAATAGCTCGGTGGATAAGTAGGTTCCGCTTGCACTAGCTGAATAAGCCACAGATTTTGCATTGAGCAAGGCTTGCTTTAAGGCTGGAACGGTGCTGATATCAGGCTTGGGAGCGCCCGCTTTAACAGCAGCACCAATCACTGAAGCAACCAGATCTACGCGAGTGCCTGGTTGCACTGCTCCACTTTTGATAAAGCCATCTAAAGATGGTGACGCCAAAATTAAGACATCAAACTTTTCATCTCTTGCTAGCCTTGAAGGAATTGAATCCGGGGCCGCACCCATAGATGAACCATAAGAAATAATTACCTTATTAGGCGACTGCTTTTCATATTCAGGCACTAGAGCTTTCAATGCCTCAGCAAATGCACCTGAAGTAATTACTTGAATATCGGCAGCAAATACCGATGTAGCGCCAAGCAAGCCAATAGCGACAATCAAAAAGACATGCTTAATGTAATTCAAGAGCTTCATTTTCTTTTCCTAAATTTTTATATCGAGGCAAGCTTAATCTTTTACCATTTACCGGCAATTTTCGTTACCTACCCTGACAATCTAACGGCATTTCTCGCAATGGTTTTTCTTGGCTGAAATCGCAATTCACGCCAACGGGTGATGTGGTGCTCGCAAGACACGCACTCAAGCACAAAGTAGATATAGCTATAGACAGCATTAAAGAAAATCTTTTCATAATCCCTCGTTAATTGACGTTACTCAAAACCTTTACCATCTCATCCTAAACGAATCTAATCATATTATCGAATTTTCAGATCAATAAAATCAAAATAATTCGTTAGACCAATAACAATTAATTTCCCGATAATGATTCTATGGTGTTCGTTGATCAAAGGAGATATAACCATGGCCACAAAATCAAACAAAACTGTAATTGACATTGGCATCAGCGAAAAGGATCGCAAAGCGATTGCCAAAGGCTTATCGGCGCTTTTAGCCGATAGCTACTCCCTCTACCTTATGACCCATAACTTCCATTGGAACGTAAAAGGGCCCATGTTTAACACCCTGCATACGATGTTCATGGCTCAATATACAGAGCAATGGGCTGCACTTGATCTTATCGCCGAACGGATCAGGGCACTTGGCGAGCCAGCACCTGGAACATATAAAGAATTTGCCAAACTAACTTCTATTGATGAGGTACAAGGAACTCCGAAAGCGATGGAAATGGTCAGGCTTCTTGTAAAGGCACAAGAGGCAACAGCAAAGACTGCGCGCAAGCTTTTTCCCTTGGTAGAAAAAGCAAATGATCAGCCAACTGCTGATTTATTAACCCAAAGACAAGATGTGCACGAGAAAACGGCTTGGATGTTGCGAAGCCTGCTAGAGGAGTAAGGTACTCGGCGCCCTTAGGTTTATTCCTGCTGGGCGCTATCTTTATTCAATCGTTGAATTTGTTGCCGCAACCATCGGCTATGCTGGGCAAAATAGGTCAGCAAGCCGATCACTAACATGTTCCCGAAGAAGCCGCCCATAACAATGATCATGCTTTCGCGCATGAAATTGTCAAAGGCATAGTTATGAACTACGAAAATCACATAGGTATAACTAAACCCATGGGCAACGCTCGCAAGTAAAGCCAGCGTTACAACATCGCGATATTTCAAATTATGAAGGTCCCGCGCAATTCCTAGGCCCTTAAGCGTTAAATTTATAACGAGAACTAAAATGGCACTCCCAACCGTCGCTACCGTTAACCATATGTACCAAGGCTGTTCTGGTTGAAAAATAATAAGCCTAATAAATACGGCTAGGCCAACGCCTATCGCAGCCATCCAACCAAAAATTAAAACTGAGAGTACCTTAACACCTGCAGGGAGGTAAATAAAGTAACTAAGCTCGGGGCGATTCTCTAGTGCTGGGAAGGCTTTAACAAGATATAGCGTAAAAAAGTATAGGCAGAACGGTACTCCTATTTTTAGGAGGATAATGGGGAGTCGTATTTGATTTATTGAAGATATGGGCACAGACCCATCATACTTAAAAACAGGGGACGCTACTGAAATGACAAATTCTTACTTACGCTTTTTGCATCTTGCGGATACGCTTATTAATCCCAATGACAAGCCTTTGGATTCGTTGAGCAAAGATATTCTTGAGCACATTAGCAAGCACATAGTTCTAAACAAAGGCAAGATTGTGGTTGGCGATATTCTGATGCTCAGCCAATTTGGGTCTCAAGCAACCCTCCACAAAAGGCTCCACGCCTTAGTAGATGATGGTTATTTAAAACTTAAGCCAACGAACGATGGCAGAGTAAAGCAAATTGAGCTTACAAAAAAAGCAACAAAATATTTTGCCGGATTAAGCCAAGCCCTAGAAAAAGCAGTAAACGCCTAATAGGGCTTACTTAGCAACATAAACTAAGCTAGCACTTTAAACAAAATTATTTGCCTTTGTTTTGATGCGCTCATCAAACTTTTGACGATTAATAACAAACCGCTCATGTAGTCCTTTGGAAATTAAGTCGACACCGTCGTGAGCCTCCACTTCAAACGTTAACTTTTTTCCATCCACAGCAATTAATTTAACTTTAGCAGTGACCTCCAAACCAACGGGGGTCGCCGCCTCATGGCTCACATTAATATGGGTCCCTAAAGATTGCTCTTGCGGCCAATCCAAATGAGGGTTGATTGCTTTAATACAAGCCCACTCTAAAAAGCCCACCAGAAAGCCGGTGGCAAATACCTCTGGCATTGCCACAAACTCTTCGGCCTCGGGGTACAAAGACGGGACTGTTTTGGACTTAGGAATTTTGAATTTATGTTCATATTGAATGCCGGATCGTAAAGAATCTTTCATGGCTTACCTCATAAAAGCATTAAGAGTTTCAGCGAATTTCTGATGTTGCTGAAATAAGAAAGCATGGCCACCATCAAAAAAGGCCAGCCAAGCAAACGGGATCTGATTTGCAATGATTTGAGAATTTTTGGGGACATCCAAAATGTCGTATTGACCATCTGCCACTAGCACGGGAACCTTAATATTTTTTAAATCGGCAAAGTTTTTATTATCAGCATCCCAAAGCGTTGTTCTTGCGCGAGTTTGGCGAAGCTTAGACTCTTTAGAGATATCAAAATCGTCAGGAATGGCTCCTGCTAGCTTCGCAGCCTGCTCTCTTGCTAGCGCATCTTTAGCAGCTTGCCTTCCAGCCTCATTGTTTGGGAATAGAAGGGCAACATTTTCCATGACTGATAAATGAGGGTTGTTTAACTCTTCCTCTGTCTTTTTGCTTGCCTTGACCTGATGCTTACCACCTGGATTTGGCGCGCAAAGAATACCCTTAATAACTGTGTCGGGATGTCTAATCAAAAATTGCTGTGCAACACGAGCCCCCATTGACCAACCCAATACATTGGCTTTTTTATAACCAAGTGCCTTCACTAGCCCAGCGGCATCATCAGCCATCTGAGCCATAGTGGTTTTATTTTCTTTAGTATCGCTAGATAGTCCAATGCCGCGATTATCAAAAAGGATCAAAGTATTGTTTTTCGATAGCTCGTCAATCAAAGCCGGATCCCACATGCTCATCGTTGCGGAATATCCATTAATCAAAATCATCGGGTCACCCTGGCCACGGGTGTAGTAAGCAAGCCTAACCTCTCCAACCTGGGCATATTTAACCTCGGCCTTGAATTGGGCATGAGCAGAGCCAATAAACCCAAACAATGCTGAAAGTAGCGCAAATGATGCGGCAACTAAAATGCGAATACCCGCCTGGCGATAATTCATTTGCCCTCCAAAACGAATAGAAGATATAGTGACCAAACTAAGTTCAATACAACTAGAGCAATTAGTGTGTTGAAGGTAAATTTCATTCCCAGTATTCTTTTGCTGAAATCAGGCGGGGGCACATTAATTCCCTTAGCGTGAATCAAGCGGCCAATAATGAGTGCAACTCCAGGAATAGCGACCAACCACCAGGGTGCACCATTGAGCTCCAGACAAGCAATCAAAATAATTCCGAATGGGACATATTCAGCAAAATTGCCTTGGGCACGAATCGCCCTTTCTAGATCTTCATAACCACCACTACCTAAGCCCACTTTGTTCTTTCTACGAAGGCCAATGACCGCAAAAGAGAGTTTTATAAAGATGATGGTTAAAACGGAGGCAATGATTGAAGTGACTAGTAGCATTTAGATCTCCCGGAAGAATTCCTAAATACTAATCGGGAAATAAAAAACCACCCGAAGGTGGTTTAAGTATTTCTTGGTGGCCCGGGGCGGAATCGAACCACCGACACAAGGATTTTCAATCCTCTGCTCTACCGACTGAGCTACCAGGCCAAGACTTGAAATTATAAAGGAAACTGGTTTTATCTTAGAAAATATGCCTAGTGACGCTAACTAGAGGCAGTTATCGCCCTTGAGCGGGCTACATGTAATTTCTTGTAGCTATCGAGCAAGCGGTGGTGGCGGTCAAGACCCTCTAGTTTGATACTGGTTGGGGTCAGCCCATAAAACCGGACTGAGCCATTTACCGAGCCCAGCACTGCATCCATGCGCTCGCTACCAAACATTCTGCGAAGGTTTACCTCATAGTCTTCAAGCTCTAGATCTTCATTAAGGACAATTTCTAAAACTGCATTGAGAGCCTGATAGAACAATTTGCGCTCAACAGTGTTGTCGTTGTATTGAAGAAAAGCGCCCACCAATTCTTGCGCTTCATCGAAATTTTTAAGTGCCAACTGAATTAATAGCTTTAACTCTAAAACTGTTAACTGGCCCCAAGGCGTATTCTCATCAAACTCAATACCAATCAGCGTTGCAATATCTCCATACTCATCAAGCTCGTTATTCTCTAATCGATCTAACAATGCACTGAGTTTTGTATCGCCTAGTGAATGTAAATTCAGAATATCGTGACGGAATAGCAATGCTTTATTTGTGTTGTCCCACACCAGATCTTCTGCTGGATAGACCTCCGAATAGCCGGGTACGAGAATTCGGCAAGCGATCGCACCCAGTTGATCGTACACAGCAACATACGCTTCTTTGCCCATGGTCTTAAGAATGCCGAATAATGTTGCAGCCTCCTGCGCATTGGAATCTTCACCGCGACCCGAAAAATTCCATTCAACAAACTGATAATCAGCCTTTGCACTAAAAAAGCGCCACGACACTATTCCGCTTGAATCGATAAAGTGCTCAACAAAGTTATTAGGCTCAGTTACTGCCTCACTTGCAAAGGTGGGTGGGGGCAAATCATTCAAACCCTCCAGGCTTCGACCCTGAAGCAGTTCAGTTAAGCTTCGCTCTAGGGCAACCTCTAAGCTTGGGTGAGCCCCAAAGGAAGCAAATACGCCACCTGTTCTAGGATTCATCAAGGTAACGCACATCACTGGATAAACTCCCCCAAGTGATGCATCCTTTACTAAGACTGGAAATCCTTGCTCCTCTAGCCCTTGAATGCCCGCCAAGATGCTTGGGTACTTTTCAAGCACTTCTCGCGGCACATCAGGTAAAGCAATTTCACCCTCCAGGATCTCTCTTTTAACCGCACGCTCAAATATTTCTGATAAGCATTGCACTTGCGCTTCTGCCAAAGTATTTCCTGCGCTCATGCCATTACTTACGTAAAGGTTCTCGATTAAGTTTGTCGGAAAATAAATCGTCTTACCATCTGATTGACGAACATAAGGCAAACAACAAATACCCCGTTCAATGTTTCCAGAATTGGTATCAATCAAATGTGAAGCACGCAACTCACCGTCTGGATCAAAAATGTTTAGGCAGTACTCATCCAGAATTTCTGGTGGCAGGGTATCTTTGCTGGCTGGCTTGAACCAGCGTTCATTTGGGTAATGCACAAATTCATTGTTGGCGATATCTTCACCCCAGTATGCGCCAGCATAAAAATGGTTATTGCTAAGTCTCTCAATATATTCACCCAAAGCCGAGGCTAGAGCACTCTCTTTTGTCGATCCTTTGCCATTGGTAAAACACATTGGCGAGTGTGCGTCACGGATATGCAATGACCATACATTTGGGATAAGGTTGCGCCAGGAGGCAATCTCAATCTTAATTCCCAGATCAGCCAACACTTTAGACATATTGACAATGGTTTGCTCTAGCGGCAAATCCTTACCAAGAATAAAAGTGTTTGTGTCGGCAGCAGGCTTTAGATTTAACAAGGTCTGGGCATCGGCATCTAAATTCCTTACCTCTTCAATGACAAACTCTGGACCAGCCTGGACCACTTTCTTAACCGTGCACCGCTCAATGGAGCGCAAAATCCCTTGGCGATCTACCGCCGAAATATCTTCAGGCAGTTCAACTTGGATTTTGAAGATCTGCTGATAGCGATTGTCAGGATCAACAATATTATTTTGTGAGAGGCGAATATTTTCAGTAGAAATATTGCGCGTATCGCAATAGAGCTTTACAAAGTACGCGGCGCATAAAGCAGAAGATGCTAAAAAATAATCGAATGGCCCTGGTGCTGAGCCGTCACCCTTATAGCGAATAGGCTGGTCAGCAATCACCGTGAAGTCATCGAACTTAGCTTCTAGACGAAGCTTATCGAGAAAGTTGACCTTAATTTCCATGGGAATGATTCCGAATAAGATATGCCATCAACCTGAGCCTTGTGATTGTTTCAAGCACACCTCAATAAAAAATAATTTGCCAAAAAGTTATGGCTAATTACTGATAGATTTTATTGCTCGCCCTTATTACGGGACGTATCAATGCCCAGGGCCTTCAACTTGCGATATAGGTGGGTTCTTTCTAAGCCCGTGTACTCTGAAATCTTGGTCATACTGCCGCCCATGATTTGCATTTGATGCTCAAAGTAAGCTTTCTCAAACAAATCACGCGCCTCTCTTAGGGGCAAATCAAAATAGGTCTTTGCAATTCCGCTAATGTACTCACCCTCAAGAGGCGCGGACACAGGCTCAGCAGCAGAAGGTTTTGTTGCTGTACTCACCGGGATTCCAGTGGCCAGCGTCTTATCTTCTGCTGGCTCAATGTGTTTTGGCGAGCTCTCTAGCGCCTTACTAACCGTCTTTAATAGCTTTTGTAAGGCGATTGGCTTCTCTAAAAAGTTTAGTGCGCCAATACGAGTTGCCTCTACAGCTGTATCAATCGTTGCGTGGCCTGACATCATCACCACAGGCATTGTTAGTTGACCGGTCTTAGACCACTCCTTAAGCAAAGTAATGCCGTCAGTATCTGGCATCCAAATATCTAACAAGACTAAATCGGGTCGCATCTGCTCGCGAATAGTGCGCGCCTGTATAGCGCTCTCGGCGGCATACACAGTGTGGCCCTCGTCCGTGAGAATCTCATTGAGAAGCTCACGAATTCCCATCTCATCATCAACAACCAAAATACTCGCCATACTTAGGCAGCCTCTTTTGCTAAGTTCATAAACAAAATGGATACTTGCGCACCAACCACTTCTTCTCCCTGCATACGATTCCGAATCTCTATTTTGGCACCGTGATCATCAATAATTTTTTTCACTACAGCCAATCCTAAACCCGTGCCCTTGGTCTTCGTAGTAACGTAAGGTTCAAATGCTCTTGCCAATATCTTAGCTGGAAATCCAACACCACTATCACTTATTGTTAAGCGAACTGCATTTTGTGTAGCTCCGATTTGCTCTCCATAAGACACCAACTCGGTTTTAACTTCAACCGGCTCTGCCTGTCTAGTGCCCTCCAAAGTCGAGTCTTGAGCATTCTGGAGCAAGTTATGAATGACCTGTCTGAGCTGAGTCGGATCTCCCATGATATCGGGGCAACGAGAATCAAGATGTGTACGTATTAGACTTCCCTCATAAAGGCCCAATATTTCTGAGGTAAGTGTGTTGATAGAAACGGGCTTTAATTGAGGAGTTGGTGTCTTCGCAAAATCACGGAAATCATTCACCATTTCTTTCATCGCCTGCACCTGACTAATAATGGTTTCAGTGCTGCGATTGATCATCTCTTCTTGCTCAGAACTGAGCTTACCGGCCAATTTATGTTGCAATCGCTCAGCTGATAGCTGAATTGGAGTCAATGGATTTTTAATCTCGTGGGCCAAACGTCTAGCAACTTCGCTCCAAGCAATCGATCTTTGGGCGCTAACCACATCTGTGATGTCATCAAACACCACCATGCGAAGGTCTGCTGTTAGTTGGGTACCACGAACAAACAAGGTTACACCTGGTTCATTTTTATATTCATTACTGGTATGTAGCTGAATTTGCTTTTGCCAAATTGGTGTTGCCGCATTCTCGGGAGCGCCTTCAGCAACAGCAAGCTTCATCGTAGCGAAACCTTCCTTGATAGCCTCTTCAAAATCAACAAGCGCAGGGTTACTGCTCAGCGGTTTTCCATCAAGCAAAGTTAAGTCTTGGGCAAAGATTCGGTCCGCACCCGCATTACTAGAAACAACGTTGTAATTTCTGTCAAAAATACAAACGCCGGCCGTAAGGCTCCCTAGCACTTTTTCCAAAAAGGCCTTTGACTCTTGCAGCGATGTGCGAGTGTCGGCCAATTGCTTAGTCATGACATTAAATTGTCTTGTTAACATTCCCAACTCATCGCCCGTATCTAGCTCTGGCTTGGGAGATAGGTCACCCTGTGCAACAGCTTGGGTACCCTTAAGCAGCATTAATAATGGTCGAGCCAATTGACGACCCAATAGCAATGCCAAAGTTACCGCGACAAATAGAGCGAAGAACAGTGTGAGCGTTAGGGTGCCCACGAACATTTTTCGTAGGCCAATGCGTCCTAATGATTTCTCCTGGTAATCGCTATAAGCAGACTCAACAGCATAAATATTTTTTGCCAGGGGCAATGGGATGTATCGCACCAACTGTAAAAAATATCGATCTTCGGCACCCTTGCTAAGCAGGGCTTTATTGCGAATGACGGGAATAATTGCCCGTACCCGATAGCCTCGCTGACCGCCGTCCATCTCTACCTGATCTAAGAAGGTAACGCCCTTCTTTTTAAATGCTTCCGCAACAATATCGGCGCCCGGTGCAGGTAAATACTTTTTCAACTTTAGCTCGCTGGACAGTATTAAATTGCGTTGCATATTAAACAAGCTAACTTCTTGGATCCCAAACTGATTACGGATCTTCATCACCATGGCACCAACTTGCTCTGAACTTGTACCCGATGGCACTTGAGCAATTTGTTCAGCAATGAAGTTGCCTTCACCCATAATCTCTTCCTGAGCCACCCGCAAGGTAACGCGGCCCAACTCCAAACCCGAGTTCAAAGCCGATTCCACTTGCACGTCAAACCAAGTCTCAATACTCCGCGAAACGAACTGAAGTGATACCCCGTACAAAATTAAACCAGGAACAATGCCTACCAAAGCAAAAATCATGGCAAGTTTCGCGATGAGGCGTGTTCCAAAATGACCGCGATGCCAGCGCACCGCAATCACAATGCCGAGCACCAAGATGACCAGAATTAAAAATGCACCAATAATTAAGTTGGCTGCGTAAAGCCATATGAAGTAACGATCAAAGAACTCGGTATTAGATGAAGCAATCGAAAGCAATACCAACAACAAAAGAGCAAAAATGCCAATGAGGCTTATCGCACCAGGTAGTATTTTTTTACGCCATAGCTTTGAATCAAAAAAGCTTGGCTGACGGGGCGCAAAGGCTTCTCTCATCGCTTAATTGGGCTTGGGCTACTTGCTGAAAATGGGAAATGCAACCATTCGCTTGAAACATTCCATTCTCGGTTATTAAGCGCATTTACTTGAAATGGTTTTGGGAGCTTGCTTAAATCCAAACTCATGCGCAGACCAGCGCTGTAGGATTTACTTGGGTCAATCTGACTGCCATCAATTACACGCCAGCCACCAATGCTCCCGACCGCTTGTAATGCTTCAGAAAATGTTCTAGCCGAAAATGTTAAGCCCTCAGAAGCAATTCGGTACTGTTGCGTTAAGGGCTGATATGACAGACGCGTTTGTCTTTGCGTGACAATGGCTTTCTCATCAAACCAATACCAGCGAGAGCGGACTAAATCAAAATCGGTTTGAAAATACAAGACCACGCCTTTTTGCACCGCATCTTCCAAGCCTGGAGAAAGCTCTATTTGGAAAGCAGCACTTAATACCCAATCGTTGTCAGCCTTTTCTAATTCAAAGGATCTAATTTTGATGCCTTCAGCATTAACAGCTGTTGAAAATAAACTCAGCGCCATCAAGCCGAAAAGGATGAATTGCTTAATTCTTTGGCTCATCGCCCATTTTTCTTAAACAAAGCATAGTAAAAACCATCGTTTACCTCGGTGGGTAAAAGCTGTCCTGGAGCATCTAATCGTAACGCATTGGCGTGCTGCTGCGCAAACCAAACTGCTTGATCCTCTCCTTCTTCAGGAAATACCGAGCAAGTTACGTACAAAAGCAAACCTTCGGGCTTTAGCATTTGCCATGCTTGGGTCAATATTTCACGTTGCTTCTTTTGTAATGCCGCGATATCGGACTGGCGCCGCAAAAATGGAATGTCTGGATGTCGGGCAACTATGCCCGATGCCGAGCATGGTGCATCTAGCAAAATTTTCTCGAAAAGGACGCTATCCCACCATGAAAATTTAGATGCATCGCCTCGAAGTACCTTTACTTTTTCAGATCGCAATCGAAGTCGATCTAGATTGCCATTAATTTTCCCAATGCGAGTTTCATCAATCTCAAGGGCTAGCATTTGACAATCTGCAAGCTCCAATAAGTGTGCTGTTTTTCCACCAGGCGCAGAACATGCATCCAATATCAAGTCACTCGGATTGGGCATTAACAAACTTGCCGCCAATTGAGCGCCACTATCTTGCACAGAAACTGCGCCGCCATAAAAACCTGGCAGATCTGAAACAGGGACAGGATTAGGAATCAATAGCGCGCTCGGCAATGCAAAACCAGCGAGGGATTCAATTGGGGATGAGGCAATGCCAGCATCATCCAATAAGGATTGATACTGCTCTCGAGAATATTGCTTTTGATTCACTCGCAAAATGAGTGGGGCGCGCTTGGCTTGAGCAAACAAAATTGATTGCCACTGCTTGGAATAATTACGCTTGAGATTTGCTCGCCACCAAGGGGGAACGAACATGAGTATAGGATCGGGAGGATATTCTGAAGGTTGTGTTGCAATGCTTACTTTGCGCAGCACCGCATTTACCAAGCCCTTGGCATACACCGTCTTGTCATATTCTCCGCAGGCCCTCACCGCCTGATCAACGATTGTATGACTGGCATAACCTTTGCCATCGGCACCGTCTTGTAGAAAAAGGGCGATAGCAACACTCAATAAATGGGCAACCTCGGGTGGCGGAGCTTTAGGAATAAATTGCTTGATCAACTCCTGTGAACGAACCCACTTACGAAGCGCATTAAAGCTAAGGCTCTGAATAATCGGCCTTTCATGCGCATCTAGCTGATCTAACACCTCTGTTAATGATCTACCGCTCATGACCTCGCCAATCGCTTGCGCTGAGATCGTAATTGCTTCAGACAAAGGAAGGTTGAGTGGAGTTTTTTGATCTTCCAAGGGCAGCTATCTTAATTGACAGAATTTTCTTTAGCTTGAAAGCGCAACATTTCGCCAGCCTCACCTAAACCTTGTAAACACAATTTCGCTGGAATTCTTTTTCCGCCAGGCTTTTGCATTTCTAAAATTTCAATTACTCCGGTGCCGCACTTTACAAAAACACTCTCGTCTCCAAAGCTAAGCACTTGTCCCAAATCAGCCTGTTCTGCGCTCGGCGCATTTCTGGGAATTCGAGAATTCCACAGCTTTAGGCTTAAGTTGCCAATCGAACTAGTGGCCCCAGGAAAAGGGTTGAATGCCCGAATTCTGGCATCAATTTTCTGGGCATCATTACCCCAGTCAATCTCTGCTTCATCCTTTACTATCTTTTCAGCATAAGTGATTCCTTGTGCTGATTGTGGACTCCGAGGCAAGCTACCAACGGTTTCAAGCTGATGCAACGTATTAACAATTAATTTCGCGCCCAATCTTGCCAGCCTATCGTGCAAAGTGGTGCTGGTTTCATTCGAAGCAATATCAAGCTCTTCAACCATTACGGTATCGCCAGTATCTAGACCAGCGTCCATTTGCATAATGCAAATACCTGTTTTGGCATCGCCAGACTCAATCGCACGCTGAATAGGTGCAGCGCCTCGCCACCGCGGCAAAAGCGAAGCATGAATATTAAAGCTCCCAAATCTTCCAGGGCGCTCAGCGATATCCAAAATCTCTTGCGGCAAAATCAAGCCGTATGCAACCACAACCATTGCATCAAAATCAGCTTCAGAAAGTTGCTTGTATGCTTCCTCAGCCTGAATTTTTTTCTGTGGATCTGCAGCGTTTCGCCTAAGGGTTTCTGGTTGCAGAACAGGAATATTTTTTTCTAAAGCGAACTGCTTTACTGGGCTTGCCTGTAAATGCATGCCTCTGCCAGCTCGGCGATCAGGCTGTGTCAAAGCCAAAACAATATTGTGACCAGCTCCCTCAATCGCACGCATTGCTTGCGCCGCAAAATCGGGGGTGCCAGCAAAAACGATTTTCATTCGTTTGTTAGCGCTGACCAAGTAATTCTTTGCTGCGCTTTTTCATCTTTTGTGAAATACGATTGCGCTTCAACAAAGATAGGTATTCAACAAATACCTTGCCTTGTAAATGATCTAGTTCGTGTTGCAAACAAACCGCCAACAATCCATCCGCATCAACCTCAAACTCTTTTCCGTCGATATCCAGAGCCTTCACTTTCACCTGTGCTGGACGCTCTACTTCATCATAAAACTCTGGCACCGAGAGGCAACCTTCACGCCAAGTTTTTTTCTCAGGGCTTGCCCAAACAATTTCGGGATTAATAAACACCATCAATTCATTTTGGTTGTCAGAAACATCGATAACAACAATGCGCTCATGAATATCAACCTGGGTTGCCGCTAAACCGACACCTGGAGCTTCGTACATCGTTTCGGCCATATCAGCGACTATTTTTTTAATGCGCGCATCTACCGTTGCCACAGGTTTGGCAACCTTGTGCAAGCGCGGATCAGGATAGCTAAGGACATTTAATAAGGCCATGTAGGAATTATCCAACAGAGCAATCCATCTGTCCCAATTGCTTTCATTTCCCCAGTCTTCAAAATGATTAATCCGAATCTCGAAACCAAAACCCGCATGCACACACTGTTCCGAAAAGATAAAAACTATCCACCACGCCTAAATGATTTGTTTGACCCTCCCAATCCGCTATATATAACAGGCAATCTAGGCTTATTGAAAATGCCCATGATCGCCATCATTGGTTCTCGTCAAGCTAGCGCACGCGGTCTTAGGAATGCCACCATATTCGCGAACCAACTAGCTCAAGCTGGGTTTCTAATCATTTCGGGGCTAGCAAGAGGTATTGACGGTGCAGCTCATCGAGCCACGCTAAGCGGGCCTTCCATGTACTTCACGGCGGCGGTGTGTGGAACCGGATTAGATATTGTTTACCCTAAAGAGCATTTGGGACTGGCAGCCGAAATTAGTCAACAAGGCTTATTAATTTCTGAGCTGAGCCCAAGCACCGGCCCCAAAGCCTTTCACTTTCCTAGACGAAATCGAATTATTGCGGCCCTAGCATTGGGGGTAGTGGTGATTGAAGCGGCTGAAAATTCCGGCTCATTGATAACCGCCCGAATCGCCGCAGACCTTGGAAGGGAGGTTTTTGCACTTCCCGGCTCCGCGCACGACCCGCTTTATGCAGGCTGCCACCAGCTAATCCAACAAGGCGCCAAGCTGGTTTGTAAGCCTAATGAGGTGCTAGAAGAGCTGGTTTTCCATAAAAGCCGCATTTAAACCCATAAAAATGGGGTTTTCTCTGAGCCGCAAGCTCAAAACGAGGGCTTTTTGGACTTTTCTGGATTTATCGGTTAATAATAAAAAAGGGGGTTTAAAGGGGTTCAAGCCAAATTCAGGTTAAATTGGCACTCCTTAATACCCAGCAAAAACATCTATTTCAGCTCAAATTTAGGCAAACGCGTGGCAAAAGCACCTTCCAAAAGCAGCTCCAAGACCTCTTCGGTAGAACACCCTAAGGCACTTATCATTGCCGAAAAACCTTCGGTTGCCAATGACATTGCCAAAGCTCTGGGCGGGTTTACAAAACATGAAGACTATTTTGAAAGCGATGATTTTCTAATTTCTTCAGCTGTTGGCCACCTATTGGAAATTGCCGCACCGGAAGAATATGACGTTAAGCGTGGCAAATGGTCATTTGCCAACCTGCCTGTGGTGCCGCCCTATTTTGATCTTCGGCCAATTGCTAAAACCGAATCACGCTTAAAAGTTTTACAAAAACTCATCAAGCGCAAAGATGTCACCTCGCTCATTAATGCATGCGACGCGGGACGTGAAGGCGAACTCATTTTCAGATTGATCGCACAGCATGCAAAAGCATCGCAAACTGTAAAGCGACTTTGGTTGCAATCAATGACGCCAGCTGCAATACGTGAAGGATTTGCAAGCTTGCGCACCGATGAAGAAATGCAACCCTTAGCAGATGCAGCACGCTGCCGCTCTGAGGCTGATTGGCTTGTAGGCATCAACGGCACGCGTGCTATGACTGCTTTCAACAGCAAAAGTGGTGGCTTCTTTTTAACTACTGTTGGACGCGTTCAAACACCTACGCTCTCCATTGTGGTCGAGCGCGAAGAGTTAATTCGTAAGTTCGTATCAAAAGATTATTGGGAAGTTAAAGCCGAATTTATTGCTGCTGCGGGCGTCTATGAGGGTCGCTGGTTTGATCCTAAATTTAAAAAAGATGCTGCTGAACCAGATGCACGCGAGAATCGTCTTTGGAGCGAGGCTGCGGCGCAAAGCATTGTGACTGCTTGTCGTGGAAAAAAAGCAAGTGTTACCGAGGAATCAAAACCCACAACTCAACTTGCCCCACAACTATTTGACTTAACTAGCTTGCAACGCGAAGCAAATGCGCGCTTTGGTTTCTCAGCAAAAAATACTCTGGGATTGGCACAGGCGCTGTATGAACGTCACAAAGTTCTGACATACCCGCGTACTGATGCAAAGGCACTTCCTGAGGATTATTTAGATACCGTTAAGCAAACCATTGAAAACTTAGCGGATCATTCTCACGAATATCAGCCATTTGCAAAGCAGATCTTGCAAGGAGATCCTAAGGATCCAAAAACAAAAGCGGGTTATGGCTGGATCAAACCAAATAAGCGCATCTTCGATAACTCCAAGATCTCTGATCACTTCGCAATTATTCCAACCTTGGAAACCCCAAAAAGCCTAAGTGAGCCTGAAGCAAAACTGTATGACTTAGTAGTGCGTCGCTTCTTAGCGGTTTTCTACCCCGCCGCCGAATTTAAGGTAACGACCCGCATAACAGAAGCCGCCGGTCACCACTTCAAAACGGAAGGGCGCGTTCTTGTTAATCCAGGTTGGTTGACTGTTTACGGCAAATCCAATCAAGCTGATGATGAGCTTGTCCCAGTTCAAGAAGGCGAATCTGTTCAAACAGAATCTGTACTTGCCGTTCCTCTCAAAACCAAGCCGCCAGCACGCTATACGGAAGCAACCCTGCTTTCAGCCATGGAAAGCGCAGGCAAATGGGTTGATGATGATGAAATGCGCGAGGCCATGGCTGAGAAGGGCTTAGGTACGCCAGCAACTCGCGCCGCCATTATCGAAGGACTGCTGGCAGAAAAATACATTGTGCGGGAAGTTCGCGAGCTAATTCCAACCGCGAAAGCATTCCAGTTAATGACGCTGTTACGCGGACTCGATGTTGAGGAACTTACACGTCCAGACTTGACCGGTAGCTGGGAAAACAAACTCTCCCTTATTGAACACGGCAAGATGAATCGCGATACCTTCATGCAAGAGATCGCGCAAATGACCCAGCGTATTGTGAAACGAGCGAAAGAATATGACAGCGACACTATTCCGGGCGACTACGCTACGTTGACTACCCCATGCCCACACTGCAAGGGGCCGGTAAAAGAAAACTATCGTCGCTTTGCTTGCGAAAAATGTGGTTTCACGATTAGCAAAACGCCTGGTGGTCGCGCATTTGAATACCCCGAGGTGGAAGAGCTGTTGCGTGAAAAAACCATCGGGCCACTTCAGGGCTTCCGCAGCAAAATGGGTCGTCCGTTTGCTGCAATTATTAAACTCTCTGAAATCCCCGAGGATGATGCTGACTACCCAAATGCTGGCTATAAGCTAGAGTTTGATTTTGGCAACACAAAAGAAGATGAAACCGAAGCGATTGATTTCACAGGCCG
This sequence comes from Polynucleobacter sp. MWH-UH25E, assembly GCF_018687095.1. NCBI lineage: Bacteria > Pseudomonadati > Pseudomonadota > Betaproteobacteria > Burkholderiales > Burkholderiaceae > Polynucleobacter > Polynucleobacter sp. MWH-UH25E. The sequence continues at coordinate 1,964,426 of NZ_CP061286.1, forward strand.
CCAAGCATTGGGAGTTTGTCCTAAATGCTCGGGCGCGGTATATGAAGACGGCATGCGATATGTATGCGAGAACAATACCGGCCCAAGCAAATCTTGTGACTTTAAGACCGGCAAAGTTGTTCTTCAACAAGAAGTATCCGCTGAACAAATTCAGAAGCTTTTAAAAGAAGGCAAAACGGATCTATTAAGCAACTTCAAATCCAATCGCACTGGTCGTGGCTTTAAGGCTTATCTAGCTTTAGGTGCAGATGGGAAAATTGGTTTTGAATTCGAAGCCAAAGCGCCAGGCGCTGCCAAGGCGCCAGCCAAAAAACGTGCGGGGGCGAGCGCTGCTACTAAATCAGCAGCAAAGCCTAAGCGTGCGAGCAAGGCGAAATCATCTTCGAACAGTTGAGCGGCAATTAACTTGGCTGCCAAAGCAGACCACAATATTCCTCGCGATCCCAACGCGGTAGCGAGGAATATTCCTGGTCGATGGGGAAGGGCGCCAATGATTGGCAAACGGTCGCCGGCAACGCATCGCACACCAACAAAATGATCATGCTTTACAAGACCGCCGGAATCGCCTTCTAAAAAGTTCACTAAATTTTTTGCTTGTTCGCGATTAAAGTCATCGCTCGCCTCTCTTGGGGCAAGATTATCTTCGCCCTCATCAAAACTTGAGCCAACAATCCATCGGTAACTGCCGTCATCCTGGCGCTCTGCGGGCAAGCAATAGCCATCGCCCGACAATCCCACCTTAGGCAGTTTCTCAACCCATGGATCATGCGGTTGAATTGAGAAAATACTCAACTGCCCGCGCACTGGCTTTAGGGGCAAACGAACTCCGATGCTAGTGAGTAATTTTTTGCTCTCCATTGCCGCGGCAATCACCACCTTATCCGAGGAGGCAATGGCTTGATCATGAGAATTCAACAAAAACCATTTGCCATCTACTTGTTCAAGTTTTGAAACTTCTGTATTCCATAAACAAGTTAGGCCCTGTTGTGATTGCAGGAGATCATTGCTTGCTTTCGACAAATTGAGACATGCACCCCGGGAAATCCAAACGCCACTTTGAGGTATTCCACATACTTTTTGCGCTTCTTCGCTATCGAGAGGAATGGCAATTTCCTCTCCGAGTTCTAATGAACGCAAATGTTGAATAAGTTCAGCTCGATTGAATAATTTTTCTTTTTTGGTCGGCTGAAAAATTCCGTGGGCACGCCACTCTTTGCCCCATCTTGATTCAGCCAATAAAAAAGCCAATCGCGTTAAACGCAATAAACGTGGGGAGCCTTTACCTATATGGGGATGCGCTATTGCGTAAGCATGGCTTGAGCAAGCGCTGGCAGGATGGCTGGCAACATCAACAACACAAACCGACTGATTGCGCGCAAGCAATTCATTGGCAATTGTTGCACCACATATGCCAGCCCCAATCACCACAATGTCATGGTGTTGGGGTTGGGTCATCAACAAATTTTAGTAATGCGGGTTTTAATTGCTTTATGAATTAAGCATTAAGGCGCTGTTCGATCTTGGCACGAGTTTCTTTTAACTCTTTTGGTAAGCGCTCGCCTAGGTGCTCGAACAAGTCTGTATGGAGCTTCAACTCATTTTTCCACTCATCAACAGCAACAGTGATGGCTTTAGCAAACTTCTCTGCAGAATAGTCTAAGCCACCCCAATGCATATCGCCGTACTCGGGAGTAATACCAAATGGAGTTTCTTTACCGTTGGCCTTGCCCTCCGCACGATTCAAAATCCAAGAGAGAACACGCATGTTTTCGCCAAAGCCTGGCCATACGAATTTGCCACTCTCATCTTTGCGGAACCAGTTCACGCAATAGATCTTTGGCAATACAGCGCCTTCGGCTTCTAACTTCTTGCCGATGTTGAGCCAATGCTGGAAGTAATCGCTCATGTTGTAACCAGCAAATGCGATCATCGCAAATGGGTCGCGACGAACAACACCGATCTGGCCAGTGATAGCCGCGGTGGTTTCAGAGCCCAAGGTAGCGGCCATGTAAACACCCTCAACCCAATCACGCGCTTCGCTTACCAAAGGCACGGTATTGGAGCGGCGACCGCCGAACAAAAATGCATCGATTGGAACGCCTTCTGGATCATCCCACTTTGGATCTACTGCCGGGTTATTGGTTGCAGCTACTGTGAAACGTGAGTTTGGATGGGCAGCTTTGCGACCCGCTGCGCCATCTGCTGGAGTCCAGTCTTTGCCCTGCCAATCAATCAAATGCGCAGGTGGAGTTTCTGTCAAACCCTCCCACCAAACATCACCATCATCAGTCAAACCAACGTTAGTAAAGATAACGTCTTGATTTAAAGAATCGATACAGTTTTGGTTGGTTTGGCGGTTTGTGCCAGGAGCAACACCAAAGTAACCAGACTCTGGATTAATCGCAAATAAACGTGTCTTGCCTGTAACAGGATCTTTACGAGGTTTGATCCATGCAATGTCATCGCCAATGGTGGTTACTTTCCAACCATCAAATCCTTTGGGTGGAATCATCATAGAGAAATTGGTTTTGCCGCAAGCAGAAGGGAAGGCTGCAGCAATGTGGTATTTCTTGCCTTCAGGCGATGTCACACCCAAAATCAACATGTGCTCTGCTAACCAACCCTGATCGCGGCCCATGTTAGATGCGATACGCAAAGCAAAGCATTTTTTGCCCAACAATGCATTGCCGCCATAGCCTGAACCGAAAGACCAAATCTCACGAGTTTCTGGGTAGTGAACGATGTATTTGGTTTTGTTATTTGGCCAAGCAACATCTTTTTCGCCAGCAGCCAATGGCTTGCCAACAGTATGGATACAGGGAACGAATTCGCCATCAGCACCCAGTTGATCGATAACAGCCTTACCCATACGAGTCATTAGGCGCATATTGATTGCAACATATGGGCTGTCAGATAGCTCAACACCAATGTGAGCAATTGGAGAACCGATTGGACCCATTGAAAATGGAACCACATACATTGTTCTGCCGCGCATGCAACCATCGAACAAAGGTTGCAATGTCGCACGCATTTCGCTTGGCTCTACCCAGTTATTTGTAGGGCCAGCGTCTTCTTTTTTAGCCGAGCAAATGAAAGTACGGTCTTCAACGCGCGCCACATCCTCAGGATCAGATAGGGCCAAAAATGAGTTTTTACGCTTAGCGGGATTTAGGCGTTTGAAAACGCCCGCACTAACTAACAACTCACAAAACTCATCGTATTCAGCTTGAGAGCCGTCACACCAACGAATTGCATCTGGCTTAGTGAGGGCAGCAACTTCTGCAACCCACTTAATTAAACGCTCGTTTTTTACGTAAGCTGGCGCATTCACATTGATCTGGCTGCTAGCGGTTGAAGTCATATGTTTCCCTATGAAAATTGAATTTTTTAATCCGATGATTTTAACATTTTGGTCACATTTACCGTATTGACCGCCCGCATAAGAGTAGGGGGATTAGACGATTATTTGCCTATGCAAAATTGACTAAAAATCTTGCCCAAAAGGTCGTCTGGAAGAAGCTTTCCAGTGATTTGGCCAAGGTGGTTTTGGGCTAAAGCGAGCTCTTCTGCAAGCAATTCCAGCGAATTGTTGCCATTTGCTGCGAACTGCTCCGATCTTGCAATATGTTCTGATGCCCTTTCAATACAGTCCAGATGACGCCTGCGGCTGACAATAACGCCCTCTTGAGTGCCGCCCCAACCAACCCTTTTTAGAATTTCCTGTTTTAAGGCATCGACCCCTTGGCCGGTTTTAGCTGAAATAGCAATTACATTGTTCAAAGCAGATGTCGCACCAAGCTCCAGAAGGTCGGCTTTATTTACCACCTCCAAAATTGCGCACTTTGGCGGAATGGCCCCTAAAACTCGTTTTTTCAGACCATCATCCTCCGAATCCACATTAGGGGCGCTTAAGAAAATAACTAGATCCGCAGAATGAATGGCCTCCCAGGTTCGTTCTATTCCTTTGGCCTCGACCTCGTCTGAGGTCTGTCTTAATCCTGCGGTATCAATAACGTGCATGGGCACGCCTTCAATTTGAATGCTTTCCTTAATCCGATCTCGGGTAGTCCCCGCGATGGCGGTCACGATCGCTACCTCTTCGCCAGCCAATGTATTTAGCAAAGAACTTTTGCCAACGTTTGGCGCACCAACCAAAACCAGTTGTATGCCGTCCCGCAAAATTTTGCCTTGCTTGGCTCCATTTTGAAGTATTTGCAATTTTGTTTTTACAGCACTCAAACGCTCGCGTGCATGGGCGTTTTCTAAAAACTCAATTTCTTCTTCGGGAAAGTCCAGCGTGGACTCAACCAAAATTCGTAACTGCGTGATTTCTTCTACAAGGGCATTCACATCATCCGAAAAATTTCCCTGCAAAGATCTTGCCGCGCCTCGAACAGCAGCCTCGCTTTGAGCATCAATCAAATCTGCTATTGCCTCGGCCTGAGCTAAATCAATCTTATTATTTAGATAAGCCCGCAGACTAAACTCGCCGGGCTCAGCAATCTCTAAGCCGATATCTTTCCCAAGCTCAAGACATCGCTGCATAACCAACTCAAGCAAATGTGGTCCGCCATGACACTGCAGCTCAAGAATGTCTTCGCCCGTAAAGGAAGCGGGGGCAACAAAATAGATCGCAAGCACCTGATCAATAAGCTGGCCAAGCTTGTCTCGCAAAGCCAGTAATGTTGCTTGTCTTGGTTGAAGATTTTTTTGAAACAAGGCTTGAATAAGCCCTGTTAAATTTTGTCCGCTGATGCGGATTACACCGACCCCAGCCTTGCCTGGGGCAGTAGCAATAGCAATGATGGGAATCTTACGCGTCACCATTGCTATTTGCCTTTAACAAACCTAAGCCATTTTATTTGGCAGGTTTTTTGCCAAATAGTTTGTTGATTTGCCACTGCTGCGCAATAGACAATAAATTATTTACTACCCAATATAAAACAAGGCCAGCAGGGAAGAAGAAGAACATGATCGAAAAAACAATCGGCATGTACATCATTACCTTTGCTTGCACTGGATCAGGTGGTGTTGGATTGAGTTTGGTCTGAACAAACATCGACACGGCCATAATCACCGGCAATATGTAGTACGGATCCGGAACCGATAAGTCGTGGATCCATAAAACCCATGGGGCACCACGCATTTCAACGGAAGACAGCAGCACCCAATATAGTGAAATAAACACTGGGATTTGAATTACCACCGGCAAACATCCACCAAGAGGGTTGATCTTTTCCTTGCGATACATCTCCATCATTGCTTGATTCAGCTTTTGTGGTTCGCCTTTGTACTGCTCCTTCATGGCCATTAAACGTGGCTGTACTTCTTTCATACGAGCCATAGACTTATAGCTCGCGGCTGAGAGTGGGAAGAAAACCAGCTTAATCAAAATGGTCAGGAGAATAATTGACCACCCCCAGTTACCAACGATATTGTGAATATGTTCGAGCAACCAGAAAATCGGCTTAGCCAATATGGTCAAGTAACCATAGTCTTTTAACAATTCAAGGCCGGGAGCAATTTTTTCTAACATGCGCTCTTCTTGTGGACCAACAAATAATTGCGCATTTGCTGTAACAGTAGTGCCAGCAGCAATTGTTCCTAGCTGGCTCTGCATGCCCACTCGATAAAGGCCGTTATCCAATTTTCCAGAATAAATGTCGCGCACTAAATTTGTATCTGGAATCCATGCGCTTGCAAAGTAGTGTTGAACCATTGCGATCCAACCAGGTTGGCCCGCCGCAATTTGCGCTGGTGGAATAAATTTATTTTTTTCTAAATCAGTAAAAGCAACTTTTTTAAATTTATCACCATCGGTATAAATGGCTGGTCCTGTAAAGGTGCTTGCGGAGAACGCCCCACCAAACGGGCCTACTTTCGCCTCTTCTGAGCCATCGCGAACAATCTCTGTATACAAATTCAATGGCACAGCATTCGCTGATAGTTGAGTTACTCGATGCCCAACATAAACATCGTAGCTTCCTGGATTAAGAATGAAGGTTTTTTCTAACTTAACGCCATTGCGCTCGCTTGATAAAACTAAAAAAGGTCTGCCTGAGCCATCCTTACCAGAACGGTCGAGCTTAAAAACACTGTTGTGATTTGGTAAATCAATATTACCCACCGCCACCAAACCTGAACGAGCTACATAAGTATGCGTAGCCGTGTGCTTAAAAATTTCTACTGGCTTTTGATCGGCTGTTAATTCTTTTAATAGCTTGGCGTCGATTACGTTTGCACCAGCAGAACTGATTTGCAAAGATAACAATTCATTTTCAAGCGTAAAAATTTGCGCGCTCTCGATAGGGGCCGTTTTTGCAGTGGGGGCCTGGGGAGCAACAGCGCCAGAGATTGCAATAGGGGCATCCGCTTTTGGTGCGCCAGGTTTTTCGCCCGCCGTGGAGGGGGCGCCTTGTTGAGGCCCCGCAAACATGGAAGGCTTGCCCTCATGTACTTGCCAGTTGTTGTAAAGCATGAGCCCGGATAGAGAAAACACAGCCCAAAGAATTGTTTTTTTAAAGTCCATTTAGTTCGCTTTACTAATATTTACTTGTTTACTGGTGTGATGAATGTTTTACAGCAGGATCATAACCGCCGTGTGACCATGGGTTACAGCGCAACACCCTCCAGCCTATCAACCCGATGCTTTTAATAAATCCGTAATGATTAAAGCAGTCGCAAGCATATTGGGAGCATGAAGGCTCATATTTACAGCGTATTCCCAAATATGGGCTCAATGCCAGCTGGTAAAGCTTCACTAATTTAGTGGCGGCGCTATTTAGGATACGCACTTAAATAAGCTCCGCCACCTGTGACCGAAGGAGATCTCTCTCTTTTTTTCTGAGCCTACCGCGTGTATGTTGGCCAATTGGTTTTTTAAGTTTGACAACAACATCTTTTTTTAAGCCTGTTGATTGTGCAGCCCAAACCAAATCGCGAATCATTCTTTTAATGCGGTTTCTGTCTACTGCGCGTTTTGCCAATTTTTTAGCAACCGCAATTCCTAGATCAGGATCGGCACCATTTATAGCGCCCGCAGAATACATACCCCAATACAAGTTTGTTTTGGGGCGCGTTTTAAGTAATTCAGAAATCCTTGCGCTATTCAACTGCTACTTAAACAGCTAAGCGTTTGCGACCCTTGGCACGACGTGCGTTTAATACAGCGCGACCGCTTTTGGTTTTCATGCGAACACGGAATCCGTGTGTGCGTTTACGACGGGTTACTGATGGTTGATACGTTCTTTTCATGATAGATCCCTGCAAAACCCAATATTTTCCTTGTTGCAGAGCAAAAGGTCAATCTATCTCAATAAATATGTAGGTGTTTTTCTCTATTTTTGACTGTTTTTTATCCAAACCATTAATTTATAAGTAATTTTTTTGTTTATTCACAACTTATCCACAGGATTTCCACGACTTTTTGCCTTGTGGAT